>NZ_CP047225.1:900000-1183913 GCF_012220205.1 Mycoplasmopsis gallinacea
ATCAAGTGGGACTGGGTTGTAATTAAAAATTATTTTAGCAAGTGAATCATTTGCATTATTGAAAATATCATTTGCTGAATAATTATTTTTTAAAAGAATTAACTTGTTAACTTCATTTTCACTTACTACGTATGTACCTAAAAATAAGTCTTTTTCATTTTTGACACTAGGTTGAAAAATAAAGTTGTTCATTACTTCGTTTTGAATGAATAAATCAAGTTTTGTTTCTTTATTTAAATCAAAAGCACTAAAAATTAATTTATTATTTTGGTAGCTAAAAGCAACATTATATAAGGTTTTAATTTTCTGTAAATATGCCTGATTATTTAATAAATTATTAGCTATATCACTTGCTTGAAATAACTTATTAGTTTGCTGCCCATTTTTGTCTACGTAAAAAAGGTTCTCTTTTAAGTTAAATTCAATTTTGCTTGCCTTTTTTACTTTATTTCAAAAATCAGGATGATTAATTGATGTAGATGTAGGTGAACTAACTTTTAAAATAGGTTTGCTATACCCACTCCCTTTATCTGGCTTAGTTAAATTGAGATTATAATCGCTATCAATAAAGCTAAATTGAGTTAAATTACCATTATTATCAGGTAAATAAACGATGATGCTATCTGCTAAATAAAAATTCAAAATCTTCTTAGTTACGCTATCAAAATTATTGTTAATTTTATCTTCATGAACTTTACCTTGGTGAGAATAAGAAATGAGTGGTGCAAAAATAGTGCGAATTATTTCGTTATTAATGTAGCTATCAGTAGGCTTTAGAGCTTGATTTTGATAAAGGATATTGGCTTGATTTTCATTTTTAATAAAGACATTATTAGCATGAATATTATCAAAATCAACACAAGAATTAGCTACAAAAGGAGCGCTGCAAGCAGCTATTAAACTTAAAAAAGTTAATGTTTTTTTCATATTCTACCTTAGATTTTTGGATAAAGTGCCATATTTAAACTTGCACCAATAATTTTAAAAATAACAATTAAAGCAATCGAAATAACAATTGTGCTAATGCTTAAGTAATAATTGCTAAAATCTTCAATAATTTGTTTATATAAATTCCCAATATTAATGTGTGAATTAATATTTTCAACATTAAAAAAACTTAATGCTGCTATCGAAAGAAAACTTAATGAAAGTTGATCGCTAAAAAATGAAAGGTTGTAAAAAATAATTTGCTTAAAAATAACTCTTAAAATAATTCTAGAATTTGAATAACCAATTGTTTTATAACCATCAATATATGAAAGGACCTTAATTTCTTGACATTTGTGATAGCTAGTATAAAAAATGCTAAAAAATCCAACAATACTTAAAAAGCAAATTGCTTTAGCTAGTGAATAACCAAAAAGCAAGAACAAGCTAATTGTTAAAAATAAATAAGGAACCACAATTACTGCACTTAAAATAAAGTAACTACTTTTATAGAGTGCTTTATTAGAACAAAACCCAACTAAGCTACCAATTAAACTTCCAAAAAAGAGCTGAATTAAACCAGAAATGAAGGTAATTAAGAGAGTAATTAAAATTGAATCGGTCATTAAGGTGAAATTATCAATGCCAACTGAATTAGTTCCAAAGTAAGTTTTAAGCTCATCTTTTGGGCTTAAAAAACTTAAAACTTGATAAGGATTATATTTGATTATATAAAAAGATTTGTAGTTTGTAATTGACTCAAAATCAATAATTCCTTTCTTGTTTAAATTCATTAAATAATCTGTATCAGGTCCATTTTCAAAAGTTCGGCTAATAATCGGATTATTAACTGGTGGAAGGTTATATACCAAAGAAGAATCATAAATAGCTTTATCACTTTGATATGGAGAAAGAAAGTGATTAAGGACTAGTAAAAGCAAAAGTATAAGCAAGGCAAAAAGAGCAATAATCACGCTTTTGTTTTTAAAAAAGCGTTTTCAATAAAGTTTTTGCTGAGAAATTAGCACTGTTGCGCTTGCAAAAGTTTGACTTTTGCTTGCAAAATTAAATTGATTAGCTTGCATTGCTTACTCCTTTACTTAAATGGTCTGCAAAATCAAGGTGTGCTTTGCTTGCTTTAACCAAAAACACTCTTTCAAAAGGATTGATAATTTTTAAAACCACTTCAATTATAAGTTGTAAAAGCAAAATTAAAAGTGACATAGCGATTAAATAAATAAAAAATAAGTTTCCATTATTTTTTAAAGCGCTCATTAAAATGACACTAGTTCCTGGGACTTGAAAAATTCTCTCCACAATTAAATCAAAAGATAAAATGGTAGTAAAAATAATAAGAGCTGATGGTAAAAAGCTAATAAAAGTATTTTTAAAAACAGATTTAAAGTAAATTGCAACCTTACTAAACCCTTGCGCTTTTAAAAACTTATTATATTCATTACTTAGTTCAACAATTACAGAATTACGCACAAAAATAGCAAATACGCTTGCACAAATGACAATAATAAGTAAATTCGGAATAATTAAAGATAAAAATGAAACGTAGCTATTAGCTATTTGTGTTTCAACGTAAATAGAAGGAAGATCAATTTGCTCAGCAAAAACTACTAAAATTGGTGCAATTACAAAAACTGGCAATGCACTAAAAATATAAATAATTAAGTTAGAATATTGCGTAATTTTTGATTTATAAAAATATCCTGAAATGGTTCCGATGATAAAACCTAAAATTAAGGATATTCCAAAGGAAGGCAGAATAACTTTCAGTGAATTATTAAAATAAAGTCCAAAGATGCTTGTTTCGCTAGCTAGAAAGATTTTGAAAGAGAATAATTTTAAGGTAAATATAGCGAAATTATAAGAAAGATTTAAACTATTGATGTTAATTAATAAAAATGCTAATAAAGTGATTGTTATAATGCTTAAAACACCTAAAAGTAGGTCTTTTAAAAATAATTGATAGAAGTACCTAATCATAACATCCTAAAATAATAAAAAGTTGCTTAAAAAAGCAACTTAGGTTTTAATCGATTAAATTGTTTGATTTTAATGCTTCTTGAAGAGCAGCCATAGCAGCTTCTTCATCTTCACCACTAATTTTGATTGTAACTTCAGCACCACTTTTAACACCAAGAGCCATGATGTTCATAATTGATTTTAAGTTTCCTTCTTTTCCACCTGATGATAATTTAGCATCTGATTTAAATTTTGACGCTGTGCTAACAATTAAAGTAGCAGGACGTGCGTGTAATCCAATTGGATCAATAATTTTACATGTAAATTCTTTCATATTTTATCCTTTCTATTTTAATACCTAACTTTAGTATTTATTTTAGATTAATCAACAATGTAATAACATTATACCACATTCCGAATGTAAATAATATTATATCAACGGTTTAGTTAAATCTATTAAATAGCAAACGAAATGTCACACCCTTGAGTTTTAAAATTAAAAATCTACATCTTAGATAAAATTTTAATTAATAAAGGAGTGACTATGGGTGTCTTTAAAATAACAACACATAAAAAAACGAGCTATTATGAAGAAAGAAAAGCTCAAATAATAGCAGGTATTATAAGGTTTTGAAACAAAAGAACAAACAAAGAACTTGCTAGGATGTATCACGTCAGTGTCAGAACAATAATTAGATACAAACAAGAAATAAAACCATTTATAGAAAATGGTACTTTTAACGTTGCTCACAAAGGTAGAAAAAATGAAAATGCACTCAAATATAATGATGAAACTATAAATAAAATTATGTGTGATTATTATGATTTTTCTGAAGAATTTTTCCCTAAAAATGCAACTATTAATACCGCTCCTTTTTGACTTTATTATTATGAAAAAGTAAAACAAAATTTTAATATTAGTTATTCACAAGCTTTTAGAAGAGTTAAAAAGCAAGGTTTCATTAACATCCAAATGACAAGAAAAGGTAAAAGAGAATCTAGAAAAATTAGAAGATTGCTTAAACAAGAAATTGGTGAAAAAACTTCACTTTTCACAAGAATTGGTTCTTTAGAAATTGATGAGCGTGAGAAGAAAAGAAAAAGCGTTTATCAAGCTAAAAATATACATTTAAAATTTGGTGAAAATGTTGAATTAGATGCTTGTCAAGAAATATTTTTTGGGGATAAAAAAGTTTTCATTTACCACGCAATTGATTCAGCTACAGGTAAATTACTTGAACTTCAATGTGAAGAGCAAGAAACAAATGTGGGTTACCAAAAGCTAATTGATAAACTCTTTAAAAAATATGGATTTCCTTCAAATATAACAACAGATCGCAGAAGAACTTTTTGAGGTTCAGAAAAAACATACACAATGTTTGAAGAGGCTTTAATCGATAGAGGAATTACTTTATTTGTGTCATCTAATCCTAAAGATAAGCCAAATGTGGAAAGATCTTTTGCTAGTGCTCAAAATTATTACCCTTATTTATTTAAAAATAAAGGTATTGATTCTATTGATGAATTAAATAAAAGAAGCGAAGAAATTATTGACGAATATAACAAACATTTTCAAAAAACAGAAGGTAATAAAGAAACCAAATTTATCAAAAATGATCATAATTCAAACATTTATGATTTTTCTTTAAGAATTAGAAGAAGAGTAAATAATGGGGTTGTTATGTATAAAAATAAAATGCTCGCCCCTTACGACGAACATAATAAAAGATTAATGTTTTTTTCACAAAACGGAAAAGATATTAATTTATGTTTAGATGTAAACCAAAACTTGTATTTCGAAATCAATAATAAGAAATATATTGCAAAAGTTGTTGAAGAATCCGAATTAAATGAAACCGAAATTTATGCTTTAGCTAAAGGGTGAGATATTTCTATCCCACAAGTACATGTGATTGCAAAGGCAATTGTAAATTCTAGAAAATTCACTTTAGCACAGTCACAATTAAGACATTTCCCCAACGAAATTCTTAAAAATGAAAACGCACAAAAGATAATCAAAATACTTGAAAGAAGTGAACAGATTTTGTTAAAACTTTATAACTTACTTGAAAAAGATATAGAGTGAAAAGATAAAGTTGCATTCATTAACAACTAATATCACAAAACATATTTTATAATCAACAATTTCTTTATGAATTTTGAAGTTCTTTTGGTTCTTTTCTTCGAAAGAAAAGAAGGCCCGTGCTGTAGGACAAATATTGAATTTGTAAAACCAAAAACTAACATACAAAATTAATTGATTTTATTAATTCAATACTTAAATTTTATTTCAATAATTAATATCAGAATTGCTTGTGTTGAATTCTTAAGAATTCAATATAATTATATTAAAAGAAACAAACAAGAGTGACAATTCGTTTAATAATTTACAAATGTAAATAATATTATATCAACGGTTTAGTTAAATCAAAGATGAATTTTTCAAAAAGGTTATATTCTCCAGTAAGATTTCCAAGGTTTGAAATCTCGACGCAGTTCTTACGGTATTTTTCAAAAATTTGATTAATTTGACCGGTAGCTTCACCAGAGATAATATCCATTGTTTCATATTGTGAAAACATACTTCGGCTATCCATATTATTTGTACCCATTCAGGCAATTTTATTATCAACTAACCCCATTTTCGAATGGAGAAAATGATCTTTATAAATTCAAATTTTAAGACCGTATTTCCGAAGTTCATTAAGCTGATTTAAAGTAATTTTATAAACCATTTTTTTATCCGGAAGACCTGGAATGAAAATTTCCACATCAACTCCACTTTTTAAAGCTAAAATGATTTGTTTGGTAAGTGCACTTGTAATTGAAAAATAAGGAGTGGCAATCTTGATTGATTTTTTGGCCATTGCAAACATTTTAAGTCAATAAAATTCGGCTTCAGATTCTTCAAATGAAGGTGAATCTGAAACAAATAAAAGATCATTTTTGAAATTATTTAAGTTATAACCGTGTTTGTAATATAAATAATTTTCAAGTTCCATATCCTTATGCGTAATTGACTTTCACATCTTAACAAAGTGAAGATTGTAATTATTAACGTACGGACCTACAATTCGGTAGTTAACATCAATTCAATGTCCATATTTTTTTGAAAGAGATGCATATTCATCAGAGATGTTATTTCCACCTGAAAATACTATTGAAGAATCAATTAAAATGAATTTTTGGTGGTTTCTTGAAAAGCTTGAGCTATTGATAAAAGGGTAGTAAATTTTACCAATATACCCAATTTGCACTCCTAATTTTTTTAATTTCCGAATTTTATGTTTTTGTGAAATCATAGCCCCAAAATCATCAATGAGTCACTTAATTTCAACCCCTTCAAGGGCTTTTTCTTTTAAAAGTTCAATAAATTCAGTAGTTATTTCACTTTTTTTGATGATGTAAGTGATAATGAAAATTGACTTTTTAGCTTTTTTGATTTGTTCAAGCAGCACTTCGTAAAAACGATAACCATCAGAATAAATATCAATTGCACCTGGAAGCGAACTTTTTTCACGAATTCTTTCATAAGGGTGAATTATTTCGTTATGACGGTTAGCATTTTCAATAATACCTTTTGATTCATAATATCTTAATTTATACTTTGGATCATTTTCAAGTTTTAATTCAATTTTGTTTCTTGTCATAAAACCAAATGCTAAAAATATGAAATGTCCAATGAAAGGAATGAATAAAATCAGATAGATTCAGCTCATTTTAGCTTCAATTTGGCGATTTTGCTTAATGATAATTAAAGCGAAAGCACAATTTAAAATATATAAAACGAAAATTAAAACTGAAATATAACTTTCGTTTACAACCGTAATTAAAACACTTATTCCAAAGACAACAAGTGCAAAAATAATTGATTGTAGGATAAAAATTAAAATCCTACTGATATTGATTTTCTTCATCTTTATTTATCAAGTTCTTCAATTCTTTGAATGTGTCTTCCACCTTCAAATTCTGTTTTGATGTACTCATCAACAATTTGCTCTGCAAGTTCTGGAGCAATTTGTCTTCCACCAAAAACAAGAACATTAGCATCATTGTGTTGTTTTGCTAAATGAGCATCTTCAAGCGAAGTAACTCTTGCAGCTCTAATTCCTTTATGTCTATTTAAAGCATAAGAAATTCCAAGACCTGTTCCACAAACACCAATTCCGAAGGCAGGTTTGTTTTGGTAAACATATTCCGCAAGTTCTTTACCTTTTTCAGCATAGCTTACTGATTTTTGATCAGTTTCAGGACCTAAATCAACAACTTCATATCCTAATTTTTGAACATATTTAGCAAGTTCATCTTTAAGTAAAAATCCAGCATGATCACTTGCTAAGGCAACAACTTTTTTCATAATAAACTCCTTTAAAAAATGTTAATTAAATTATAACTTATTTGCTTTATTTTGCTTAAAAGTAAGATGTGAAAATCTTATTAAGTAGCAAACAAAGTCTAACTATGTGCACTATTTAAAGTTGAAAATACGAAAATTGTAAAATTAAAAAATTAATTTAGTAATTATGAGACTTTTTAGCAAACAAATTAAGGCTATAAAATAATTATTAGTATAATTTTATTAATGTAATTTCATAATAAGAGAGGGTAAATATGCAACAGTATAAAAAAATTATGCAAGATAGCGAAAAAACAGTTGTTGCTGATGTTTTAGAATTGCAACTTCCAAAAAGAGAAACTAAATATCAAACAGAAGCTGATCTTGAAAAAGAATTTGTTCAACTTTTAATTAATCAAGGTTATGAATATAAAGAGATTAAAAACAATGATGATTTAAAAGCTAACTTTAGAAAATGCATCGAAAAATTAAATGATTATCAGTTTAAAAGCGAAAAAGAATGAAGAAACTTTTATGATCAAGTAATTAATTCAAAAGCTGGCGTTGAAGAAAAGACTCAAATGATTCAAAAAGATAGAGTTTTTTCAGTTGATTTAGATAATGGAGAAAAGAAAAACATCTGAATTTTGGATACCAAGCACATTCACAAAAATCACCTTCAAGTAATTAATCAATATCAATCTAATACCGGAAATGTGAAAAATCGTTATGATGTAACTATTTTAGTTAATGGTCTTCCACTTGTGCATTTAGAACTTAAAAAAAGAGGTGTTTCAATTAAAGAAGCTTTTGGTCAAATTCAAAGATACCAAAAAGAAAGCTTTGCTAGTGAAGATGGATTTTTTGACTTTATTCAAATTTTTGTTATTTCAAATGGTTTTGAAACTAAATATTATTCAAATACCACTAGAAAATTAGCTATAAAAGGTGCAAATAACCTTAAAACTAAAGACAATCAAACTGTTAGAAAAGACATTAAATCTTTTGAATACACTTCATATTGAACTGATGAGAAAAACAATAAAATTTCTGATTTAATGGCTTTTGGCCGTTCATTTTTCAGCAAAATTACCATTTTAAACTTGCTTATTAAATATTGTGTATTTGACGAAAACAAAATTCTTTTAGTTATGCGTCCATACCAAATTACAGCTGTTGAAAAAATCATTCAAAAAATTAAAACTTCAACTTTTGAAGGAACTCAAGGAACTAATAGAGCTGGTGGTTATATTTGACATACCACAGGGAGCGGGAAAACTTTAACTTCATTTAAAACTGCAGAACGTGTAAAAGAAGAACTGACTGACATTAAAAAAGTTGTCTTTGTTGTTGATAGAAGAGATTTAGATTACCAAACAATTCGTGAATATCAACGTTTTGATGGTGAATTTGCTACCGGAGTTAATAAATCAAATGATTTAAAACAGCTTCTTGAATCAGATAAAAATTCAGTTATTGTTGTAACTATTCAAAAACTTACTAACTTTGTTAAAAATAATTCGAATTCAATTGCATATAGGGAAAATGTGGTGTTTATTTTTGATGAATGTCACCGTTCTCAATTTGGAAAAATGCACAGAATAATTACAAATAAATTTAAAAAATACCACCTTTTTGGATTTACTGGAACTCCTATTTTTGAAAATAATTCAACCTTTAAGGACTTAAAGAAAAACTTAATCACTACTGATACTCTTTTTGGTGAAAGGCTGCACACCTATACTATTGTTAATGCTATTGATGATGGTACTGTTTTACCATTTAAAATTGATTATGTTAAAACTGTTGTTGCTAAAAATGAAAATGAAATTGAATCCAAATTAGTTCGCGAAATTGATACAAAAGCAGTTAGACTTGCCCCAAAAAGAATTTCTAAGATTGTAGGATATATCTTAAATCACTTTGACCAAAAAACAATGAGTGGTGAAAATGATAAAGCTTATGAATTTAATGTCGTAACTAACACTGAGCAAATTGCTAAAAATAGAAAAAGCAAAGTGGTAAAGCAACTTGAAAGAATCAAAGGGTTTAACTCAATTTTTGCAGTTGAGAGCATTGAATTTGCCCGTAAATACTACTTAGAATTCAGAAAACAGCTTCAAGAAGCTAATAATGAAAAATTTAAAATAGCAACTATTTTTACTTACGATCCTAACCAAGAAAATGATGGAACATTCGGAAGTATTGATGATGAAGATTTTTCACACTTCCAAACCCTTTCAGCTAATGATAAAGAGTTTTTAAGCGAAGCAATTAATGATTATAATAAGCAATTTGCTTCTTCATTTAACATCGATTCACAAGAAGGGTTTATGAACTATTACAAAGATGTTTCGCTTAGAATGAAAAACAAGCAAATTGATCTTTTAATTGTTGTTAATATGTTTTTAACCGGGTTTGATTCAACTACTTTAAACACTTTATGACTTGATAAAAATTTAAGACAGCACGGACTTATTCAAGCATTTTCAAGAACTAACCGGATTTTAAACTCAATTAAAACTTTTGGAAATATTGTTACATTTAGAAACATTGCAGCTGAAACCGAAGAAGCAATTCGACTTTTTGGAGATGAAAGCAATAAAAACATTATCTTATTAAAAGATTATAAAGATTACATTGATGGCTATCACGATCCAAATAAAGATGAAATAGTTAAAGGTTATCGTGAATTAACCGATAAGCTCAAAAAAGATTTCCCACTTTCTAATGATCATCAAAGCAAAATTGAGTTATTACACCTTGTTAGTTCATCAGAGGAAAGCAAAAAAGAATTTGTTCAAACTTTTAATGAAATACTTAAAATGAGAAATGTTCTTAAAACATTTGATGAATTTGCTAATGAAGCAAATACCTTTTTGGATGAACGTATTATTCAAGATTATGAATCGCTTTATCTTGGAATTGAGCAAGAAGCTCGTAAAAATAGAGAAGCTCACAAAGAAAGCATTTTAGATGAAGTCGAATTTGTTGTCGAACTTATTAAACAAGATGAAATTAACATTGATTACATTTTGGCGGTTATTTCTAAAGACATTGAATTAAAAAAGAAAATCGATGATCAAATTAAAAATGATATCGCATCTAAAGTTGAGGCCAGCCCTACTCTTAGAAATAAAAAAGAACTTATTCTAAAATTCATTGACAAAATTAGTTTACTTAAAGATGTTGATCAGTTAGATTTAGAAGAAATTTTAGATCAAATTAACAATAAGTGAGGAGATCACGCTAAAACTGAATATGAAAAAGAATTAAACATTGCTATTGAGGAATTAAATCTTAAAAAATATGAAACTGAAGAATATATGAAAGATTCGTTCCTCAGCGGTGAAATGAAATATGAAGGCCCAGGGCTTGGAAGAGTAATTAAAAGTACCGGATGACTTCAAGTTAATGATTCTGCTAATGAAAATCGTTGACATAAAAAAGAAAAAGCATACCTTAGACTTTCTGAAATTTTCAGAAAATACTACGGACTTGTAGATGGTAAATAATTAATAAATTAAGAAATTTTCACTTATATTTTTAAGAAATTATTTAAAATTAATGTAATAAAAAATGGATAAATCCCAAAATAAAATAATTGAGAAATTATTATGAAATAAAAGTAATTATTTGTTATTTCTATTTCGTAATAATTTTTCTTTTATTTAATAAAATTTAATAAATATTTATATAAAAAAATGGAGGTGTAAAATGGCTAAAAAATTTACATTAATCGATTTGTTTGCAGGAGCAGGTGGATTAACTTGAGGGTTTTATAAAAATAACTTTAACATCAAATATACAGTTGAATTTTGACAACCTGCTGTAGATACATATAATAAAAATTTTAAATTAGATGTTACTACAAAAGATATAACAGATCAAAATGTTATAGACGAAATAGAAACAAATTGACAAAATAAAATTGATTTAGTTATTGGCGGGTTTCCTTGCCAAGGTTACTCAATGGCTGGCAAAAGAAATCCAGATGATCCTAGAAACCAGTTGTATAAATATACTATAAAAGTAATCGAAAAAGTCAAACCTAAATATTTTGTCTTAGAAAATGTAAAAGGTATTTTATCTTTTAAAGAAAAAGATGGATCTTTAGTAATTGACAAAATAATTGAGATATTAAGAGAAAAAGGATATTATTCTAAATTCATTTTATTAGATGCAACTAATTTTGGTGTCCCACAAAAACGCGAAAGAGTAATCTTTATTGGTTCATCATTTGAAAATAAAGAAAAAGTTGATCAGATAATTGAAAAACTATCTAATTTCAAAACAGATAAACCAAAAACAGTTAGAGAGGCAATTGAAGATTTAGAAAATGTAAAAGAATTAGAGTTGTTCAATCATATTTTTTCAAAACATTCAAACGAAATGATTGCAAAAATCCAAAACACGCCACAAGGTAAAAGTGTAATGAAGAAGTATTCTGACGCTTATTTTAGACTTGATTATGATAAACCTTCAAGAACTGTTAAAGAAAATCATGGCGGGGTACATGTGCATCCAAAATTAAATAGAGTTCTTACACCAAGAGAATTAGCAAGATTACAAAGTTTTCCAGATGATTTTGAATTTCTTTCATCTAAATCAAACGTGCTAAAACAAATCGGTAACGCCGTCCCTCCTTTAATGTCATTTGAAATAGCAAAAATAGTA
The DNA here is from genome assembly GCF_012220205.1 of Mycoplasmopsis gallinacea. NCBI lineage: Bacteria > Bacillati > Mycoplasmatota > Mycoplasmoidales > Metamycoplasmataceae > Mycoplasmopsis > Mycoplasmopsis gallinacea. The sequence goes on from NZ_CP047225.1 coordinate 911,915, forward strand.
AAAAGGATATTAAAAAATGAATAAATATTGAGAAAATGCAATAAAATTTCAAGAAAAAATACTAGAAGTTATTAAAAGTATTTCACAAGAATATCAAAATGAATTACAGATAAAAATAGAAGATGTAAATTTACCGGGAGATAAAGATTCTGTAATTGGCTCTTCTACAGCTATTGGCTTTTGTCTAGAAGAATTTTTTAGTGTGAAGTTAAAACAATTATCTGAAAAGTTTTCAATAGAATTTAAAAGAAATTCAATAGAAGATCAAAGTAATAAAGTAACCAATTCTAGTTACGATTTCTATTATTATTTTAATGATGAGAAATTTTTGATTAACTTTAAAGTTGATAAAGGTAATAATAATGCTATCTCAGCTATAAATAAAATTTATGAAGATTACGTTTTGAATAACGATGAAAATATTGATTATCACTATTTAATTTTAAAAGCTAAATACAAAATAAATGATCGTTCAAAAATAGAAATTATTGGATTTGATTCTTTTTATTTAGAAGAAATAAATTTTGATTTGGGTCATCATCAAGATAGTAGAAATTGATCTTCAGAATTTAATAAAAATTCTGGAAGAATGATAATTAGCAACAATCACAGAGAAACTCAAAAAATGCCTATTGAAAAAATCTCGTACAACAATACAAAAGATCAAATTACCAAAATATATAACAAAAACCTACAAAAAGAAGTTGATTCTCAGTTTGATCAAATAATTCATAAAAAATAGCTTATAAAAAACGAATAACCCTGATTTTTAGGGTTATTCGTTTTATTTAAGGATTTTGTAACTTAATAAGGAGCAATCTTTCCTAAAATTGCCGGTCTTTTAGCGCCTGTTGCACTTGGCACATTTGAAGGTTTCTTGCTATATGTAAGATATCCAAGAATAGCAAATGCCATCGCTTCTTTAGCATCAGAATTAATTCCAAGTTCATCAATTAAATTAACTTTTACATCAGGAATTAGGTCTTGTAAATGTTTCATTAATACTTTATTATGACCACCGCCACCTGAGATAAATACTTGGTATTTTTTGTTTTTCTTAAACACAAAATCTTTATATGAATTAGCAATTGTTAAAGCAGTAAAGTAAGTTAAAGAACGAATTAGATCATACTTATTATAATTAGGAAAATCTGCAATTAATTTTTCGATAAATGCTTTAGTGTACTTTTCTCTTCCAGTGCTTTTAGGAGGCTTAATTTTATAATATGGATCATTAAGGAGGTAATTTATTATCTCATTTTTCACTGTTCCACTAGCTGCAAATTCACCACCAGCATCATATGGTTTGTTAAATAAAATTTGGGCAGCATAATCAATTAAAACATTACCTGGGCCATTATCGAAAGCAAAAACATCTTCAAAGTTGTGATTTAAAACGGTAACATTAGAAATTCCACCAATGTTTTGAAGTAAGTTAACTTTATTAGGATCTTTGCAAATTTTTCAATCAAAAATAGTTACAAGCGGAGCGCCTTGACCGCCATTAGCCATGTCAGCAGGTCTAAAATCACCAATAGTAGTAATTTGTGTTTTTTGAGCAATTACGCTAATATCACCAAGTTGCATTGTTGATTTAGTTTCGCTTTCACTTGGGTCAATTAAATGGTAAATCGTTTGTCCGTGAGAAGCTATGAAATTAACATCTTTTTTATCTATTTTGTGTTTTTTAATAAACTGGTTAATACATTTAGCATAAAAATTAGCTATTTCAAAATTCAGCGAACATAGAAATCTTGATGAAATATCATCTTTAAATGATTTGAAAATTTTCTCTCTTAAATTAGTTTCAATTGGGAACATTTCAAAGTTATTAAGCTCTATTTTGATTTGCCCATCAAAACTTCAAATGCTTATGTAAGCTACATCCAGAGCATCAACACTAGTTCCACACATTAAACCAATTGCATTAATTTTTCTTGCCAAAAGTAAACCTTCCAAAAGGTTTGATATGATCAATTAAAAATAAATCATTTTCATCAATTCTAGCTACTACATTTTTACCTAAAAGCACATTTTCTTGGTCTTTTAAGATAATTTGAAGCTCACCTTTATATTGTTTATAGTTTTTATTACAGATAACAACATCACCTTTTTTAAGCACTTTTTGCTCGGTATTTTGCTTAATTTCTGCCTCTTTATATTTGACTCTACTTTGAGTTGATCTAATGCTATAATCGTTAGTATCACCCCTTCTAAAGTGTTCATTTTCAAGCAAGATTATATTTTCAATTTCCAAGTTACTTTCATTTAAATGAACTTTAAAATTAACAATTCCTTTTTGAAGTTCTGAAAGTTCTTTCAGCTCTTTTTCGCTTGCAAATGAATCTCCAATGATAATATCATCAATATAACCTAGGTTCATTAGAAACTTAGCTTGACTAGCTACGTTTTTACCTCTTAAAAGTTCAAGCGAACAAAGTCCATGACTTAATTCTCAAGGTCCAACAGTTGCATTTTGTGAAGAAACAAAAGCGGCTGTTCTAATGTTATGTGCTTTGAATTTTTTGGTAATGCGTTCAAAAAATTCAAATGAAAGACCAGTGTATTTTTGTGGGTAGAAATTATGAGAAGCAATTAAATTATCTAAATTAGGTAAGTAAGCTAAAATGTTTTCTAAATAACTATTATCATTTGAGATGTTAATTTCAATTTTTAAATTTTCTTTATTGTAAGTCATGGCAGCTTCTTTTTTACCATCAAAACCAAGATCTAACCTAATTCCGGTAGCTCCCATCTGCTTAAATAAAGCTAAATTATCATAAGATACACCTAGTTTATCAAAGACCCTAGGATTAACATCTAAAATAACTTCCATTCCTTTGCTTGTTGCAAAATCATTAATTTCCTTAAAACTTTTAACAACTTCTTCTTTGGCACCATTAACTGATAAAAGACACGAAAAGACACGTTTAAAACCATAATTGGCAGCTTTTTCAAGATAATCTAAAATCTCTTTTTTATCTTGCTTTTCTGGGTAAATTGAAACTCCTAACATATTAACCTTTCTATTTGCGTTTATTTTGATGCTGATTAGCTTTAGCAAGTTTTTGCTCTCTTCAAATGTTATATCTTTCTAAAAAGAGTGTTGTAGAAAATCCAAGGCAAAGCACAAATGGAATTCCTGTTGCATAAAAAGTGATATTAAAATCAACATTTGCAATTATAAGTGGCACACCAACTAGAATAAATACAATAAAAGGGAAAGGGAGAACATATCACATTTTAAGTTTTTTAAAAACTTGATAGCTGGTGTTGATTTTATTAGTTATTAAATATGCAAAGGCGGCACAAGCAATCAAAATTAGGAAAACTCATCATTGCATAAAAATCCTTTTTAATTAAAATTTATTGTTTTCTTTTTCAAAATTTTCTTTTGAAAATAGTTCTAGAATGAAATTCTTTAGAAATTTCTTCTTTAAGTTTATCTACATCTAAAGTGATGTTTTGCTTTTTAGCTTCAGCAATTCTAGTCTCAATTTCCATTTCAATTTCTTCTTTAAGAAGTTTTTTATCATAAGCAATTGCAAATGGGTATCAAATAAGACATGAAATAAAAATTAAAACAAAGGTAAGCACACCAGCTTTTCAATCAAGACCTGTTGAAAGAAGTGCTCCAAAGAAAGTAGGAAGAGTTCAACCAACAGTTTGCACTGGAATTGCAATTAAATTAAGTTTCATTAAGATAAAGGTAACAGTTCCCATTACAATTGGTGAAAGAATAGCAGGAAGAGCTAAAAACGGGTTAAGAACAAGCGGGTATCCAAAGATAATTGGTTCATTGATATTGAAAATCCCTGGAAGTACTGATGGATAAGTAACTGAACGAATGTATTTTGATTTAGCAAAAAGGAGCATTACAATAATAAGTCCTAAGGTAGCTCCAGCTCCCCCAATTCATACGAATCATTGGAAAAATGGTTCAACTAAAATGTTAGCACCATCTTTTGCATAAAGCATACTTACTTTTAAGTTAGTTAAAAGTTCGCTGTTTTGATCGATTGCAATTAATCAAAATGGACGAGCAAGAGCTCCGATGATTGACATTCCATGAATACCTGCGATTCAAAGAATCATAACAAATAACACTACAATTAAGAATCCAAAGTAATTACTTTTTCCAAATAATGTTTGAAGTGGAGAAAGGGTGAAGTTAACATATGAGTGAATATCGAATTTTAAAAAGTAGAATAAGAAAGTAGCAGGTAAAATAACAAAAATCATAGGAATTAATGCGTTAAAAGGTTTTGCTACTGATTGTGGAACTGATTTAGGCATTTTAATTATGATGTTATATTTAACACATAATCTAAAGATTTCAATTGAAAGAATTGAAACTACAATTCCACCAAAAATTGTGGCTGATCCAAAAGAAGCAGTTGAAATAGTTGGGTTACCAATTCCAGTATATTTTGGTCCAATAATTGAAATTAAATAACCAATAAGCGCAATCAAAACACCTTGTTGATCATCTAATTTGTAGCTTTTGCTAAGAGAACGAGCAATTCCAAGAACTGCAAAAAATCCTAACATTGGGTATGTTAATCTATATGGAAGCATTAAAAATGATGCTCATTTTTTTCCAGCTTCGGTTTTCATTAAAACAGCTTGCCCGAAAGTTTGTCCGCTTTCTTTACCGATTGGGAAAAAGAAAAGGATTAAGAATAATGAACCTATTAATAAAATAGGAATAATTGAGATCATTCCATTGCGAATTGCGTCGATATAACGATTTTCACCTAATTTAGAAATAATAGGCATAAATGTTCTTTCGACTCATTTCATAAATGAAAGACCATAACTTTTTTTGGTTTTTTCCATTTTATGACTCCATTGTTTTTAAAATATTTTGAATTAATTTGGATGCACCAATTGGTGAATATTCAGTAATTTGAATTTGGTAGATTTTTTTGTTTTTGCTAACTGCAAATTCTTCAATTTGGCTATATTTGTGTTTAATTTGCGGAGCAACTAAAACAATGTCAAAATCACCTTCAAATTCTTCAATTTCATTAGTCCCAATGGCTTTGGCACTAAAATTGTCCAAATTTAATTTACTTGCTTCTTTTTCAAGTGAAGAAATTAAAATTTGAGTTGACATTCCTCCTGAACAAATAAGTAATACTTTCATCTTACACCTCTTTTAATTTTTTGCTTGCTATTGCTTTTTTAGCAAATACATAAACTAAATATACTAAAATGTTGGCTGCTTGTACAAAAACAAGACTAAGAAGAGTATATTTAATGCTATTATTTTGAGCTATTGCTAGTTCATAAGCTTCACCTCTAAAAACAGTATTATTTGCTGATAATTGCATAAGGTCATCGCTAAATACTGAATAAGCAATTGATGTATGTAAAAGTAAAGCAAATGAGATAACAAATGTTGTTAAGGTGAAAATATATTTAATTGGGTTATCACCAAGTAATTTTTGTCCATTTTTACGTTTTTGGTAAAAATCTTTTGCCAATAAAACGATGGAAACAAAAATAAGAATTGACATTAATAAAACTGTCATTATAAAATTAATGTCAGAATAGTTAAGGCTAACTGTTGCAATTTCAGATTTGCTTTTTTGCATTATCTTTGGTATAAATGCAAGTGTTTCAATAATTGAAAGAATTGCAACTAGAATACTTAGGCCTATAACAGAGCTAACTCTAGTTTTTTTCATTTTTACCTTCTTTGTATTTGTCAGTTAATTTTTCAACTAATTTGATCATTTTTTCAGCCATTACTAAAGCGTTTTCAGCTGACATAAATTGATCTTCAGAGTGCATAATTAAAACTGACTCGTTTTGAATTTGCCCATTTAAACTAGCTGTAAGTAAATTTGAATGAGCATTGTGAGTATTTTTGAGAAACTTTTTTCCTTCCTTGACTTTTTCTTTAGCTTGCTCAAGTTTTTCGTCAAAAGCTAAATCAATAGCTTCTAAGAAACAATTTTTAGCTTCACCACTAAAAGAAATAAGTTCAAAGCATAACTGTTCAATATTATTTTCCATATTTTTCCTCATATTTTTTTCTTGCATCAGATAATGAAAGATTATCTTCTAACATATAAAGTGACATTTGAACATTTTTGGTTTGACTAAATACCTGCTCGATTTCTTCGCTAGAAGCATTTGTAATTTCTTGAATCATATTTTTACATCTTTGTTCTAGCTTTTGATTTGAAGGAATTACATTAATCATATAATTGCCACGCACATATCCAAGCTTAGTCATTACTGCAGTTGATAAAATATTGCAAATCATTTTTTGTGATGTTCCAGCTTTCATTCGTGTTGAACCTGTAATAACTTCCGCTCCAGTATTTAGGAAAATTAAATGATCAACATCTAATTTATTTTCTTTTGAAAGCGAATTACAAATTAAAGCATTTTTGCATCCAATTTGCTTAGCATACTCAAGAGCTTCAATTACATAAGGGGTTCTACCAGAAGCTGTTAATCCTACTAAAATGTCATTTTTGTTTAAATTAACTGCTTTTAGATCTTCTCTAGCTTGCTCTTTATTATCTTCAGCACCTTCAATTGGTTCATAAAAAGCTTGTTTTCCTCCAGCAATTAATGCAATAATTTTACCTTTTACTCCGTAAGTTGGATAAATTTCTGATGCATCAAGCATCCCAATTCTTCCGCTAGTTCCAGCTCCAATATAAACGATTCTTCCGCCATTTTTTAAAGCTTTGTGAGCAGAATTAATTAATTTAGCAATTTTTACCTTGTTTTTTTGCACTTCAGTTAGAATGATTGAATCTTCTAATGCAATTGTTTCAACCATTGAGATAGTATCTAACTTGGAAAAATTGAAAGTTCGTTTGTTACGCTGCTCAGTTTTTAAACTTGCAATTTTGTTCATTTTCATAACTAATTGTTTCTTTCTAAGGTTCTATAAAGTAAGATACCTGGAACTTTTGGTACATCGTATGGTTTATTATTTTTTGTATCAAAGTTTCGATCTGTAAGATACTTAACAAGTGGAGTATCAACAACTTTCATATTAGCTTTTGAACTTGAAGCGTTTCTATAGTATGCTTTTTAACTCCATTTTCCTCTTTAAAGATTAAATATCCACAGTGAGTTACGTCTAATCAACTATTTAAGCTAGCAGGCACTGCAAGCATAATCAAATCACCATCTTTAAAGTACTGAGCTAAAAATTCATCACTAACAGCTTTAACATCTAAGTATTTAACTGTTCTATTTTCTTGCGCAACACCAGCAAGAACCGAATCTCTTTGAGCAGGATTTTCTTTATTTGGCATACCATTTTTAACAAAATCAATAGTGATAATTTTATCTGCATTTTCAGTACCTAAAACTTGCTCAGTAACTAAGTTTTTCGCAATTGGATTTCCATGTTCCCAATCAGTGAAAAAGTGTTTTCTATTTACATAAGTTACTTCTGAATTATTGTATCTAGTGCTTACTAAAGCATCTAAGAAACCACTATAATCACTAGCATATAAAAGTGCATTAACATAATCTAAATATGTAAAGCAATCTAGACCTGTAAAATCAGCTACTAATACTTCTTTATTCTCATTATTTCCAATTAGCCGATTAGCTACATATGGATCATTTAAGAACTTATCACTAATAAATGAAACAAGTTCATTAACTGATTTATCACCAGCTTGATTAAAAGTATTTCTAGCAGCAATAATTTCATTAACTTTCGAAATGGTTGCTGCATTAGTTAAAAGTGGATTTTCAGTTTTTAAAAAGCCACTAAAATATGCAAGAGTTGAATCTTTTGATTTAATCTGTTTATTTAAATCTTCATTTACTTTTTCTACTTTAGCTTTTTCAGCAGAGATATCTTTAAGATTTAAATTTTCAGTTTCTAGTTTTTCAATTAGAGCTTTTTCATTAGTTTTACTATTACAACTAATTATCGATAAAGCAGGAATTATACTAGCTCCTAAAAGCAAGAATTTACCGATTTTCATCTTTTCTCCTTAATTAAAATATCCGGGATTTTTATTATTTCCCTACTTTAATTTTATTTTTTGGTTATCAAAAATTTCAAAAAAATTTGTGTTATATTTAATATTTTGTGAAATATTTTATAATTTTGGTATGGCGAAACGAAGCAAAACTACAAATTTTGAGATCTTTTATGACAAACTTATTGATCAAAGTAATCAAAAGGAAACAATTAACAAACACATTGCACGTAAGATCTTAAAATACATTAAAGATTTAAAACCAATTGAAAAAGCAATTGATTTTTGCGATCAAAACGGAATTAGCCCTTCTACTTTTACGGCTTTTTGTAAAAAAATGGGGTTTTCAAATGTTAAAGAGCTCATTTTTATGCATGAGCAAATTTTAGAAAACTACAAAAAGAAAAAGCTATCTAAAAAAGATAGTGATAACAAAATTAAACTTGCAGCTAGAATTATTGATAATAGTCGTAAAATTCTATTTATCGGTGTTTCTGGGGCTTTAAGCACCAATATTGACTTTCAACTTAAGTTGCTAAGAATGGACAAAAATGCTATAGTTGTTTGAAATAAATATGAGCAAATCGGTCTTTCAAAACTACTGACTGAAAAAGATGTTATTATTGTTAATTCTGTATCGTTTCAGCACAAATGAATGATTGATATTGTAAAGCACACTAAAGCCGCAGTTATTGTGGTTTCTTCATGAATGCCTCCTGAAGTAAAAGATAAAGTCAAATTCTTTTTTCACATCAAAACCGAAGAAAGACAAGATGCTCTTAGGGTATTTACAATGCAATCTAAAATATTTGCTGTTGAGATTTATTACAAAATCTTTATCGAGCTTCAAAAGAACCAAAAAAACCAAGAAAATCTTGAGCTTTCTTCATACCGTTAATACCTATAAAATAAGTAAATAAATCTAAATTAGACCTTAATAATTCACTTAATTTAACACCATAAAATAAAAGCAAGATACAAATACATCTTGCTCTTTTTGTTATTTAATTATTGTGTTTGATTTAATTAAATTAGCTAAGTCATTTCTTGTAGAATCATCTGTTTTATCATAATTTTCAATTAATCATTTTATATCAATTAAAATTGCGTTAACTTGCTCATAAGGTTTAGAACTTCCAAAATCTTTTATACCTGATTTTCCAACATAAAAGAATTTTCCATTTGAATTAAAATAATCATTTTGTGAATCAAAAGGAATTAAAAAAGCGTTAAAAACATTTTTGGCACCTAATTTCTTTTTGTGACAAATATATTCGCCATAAGCTATTTGCTTAACAATATCACTTGTTTGCGGAAGAGTATTTGATCCTTTACTTGGATCAATTCCATATTTGTAATACTTTGCATCTAAAATGTAATAATTATCCTCTAAAATCATTATCGAATCTGGTATTAAAGAACTTGCTTCTTCTTCTTTTCAAATAGGGTTTTCTATTGTTCAAATTGCTTTAGGTTTTAGATCTTCTTTTTTAGATTGTTCGTAGTTATCAAAAACACTTTGAATCATTCTTTCTCAAATATATTCAAACTCTTTTGTACCATAAATTCAGCTAGATTTATTTTCATCATCATAGTTTTCAATTATATTAAGCATACATTTTAGCAAAGAAATTTCATTGTCTTTTTGAGTTTTTGAAAGCTTTTGTTGTAAGCAAGATTTGAATAAAGATTTGTGAAATTTCACATTGGGTTTTTCTATAACTGATAAAGAAACATTGTAAAATCAACCAAGATTTCTAATTCCTTCATAAATGCAATATTTATGAATCTTTGTAATTAACTCCTCATGATTTTGCAGATTTTTTCGGTGTAAAAGATTTAAATAGATTAAATTTTTGCCAGAAATAATTGGTTTTTCAATCTGAATTGTCTTTTTAAAATCAATTTTTCCGCCATTAGAATGTGTAATGATAATATCTTTTTCATGTAGATATTTCTTGTTGCTTATCAAAAATTGTTCTAAAACATATAAAAAAGAACTTAATGGGAAAAATGAATTTTTAGATGAACTTTCTTGATCTTTGTAAAGTGTTTGTTCTTGCGCTCTGTTCAAAAATTTAAGACATTTTAACAACTTTTTAATTTCTATTATTTTAGATTCTTCACCTTTTGAGTTTATGTCTTTAAGATTGTAACCAATAGGAAATGAAACTGTGAGAGTGTTATCTTTTTTTAATAGACCTACAAAACCATTTAATTCATTACTATTTACTACTTGAATTTCAAGTTCTTTTTTATTTGTTATATCTTGACTCATTATTTATTGTTATTTGATTTAGAACTTAATTTATTTTGAACTTCGACGTTGAAAATGCTCTTAAATCTTTCATTACCTTCACTCTTTATAAATATCTTTATAACTGAATCTAAGCTCTTAAATTCATCTTTAAACACACTTTCTCTGTTTAATTTAAAAGCGTCGTCTCATAAATATTTAAGAACTTTATGAGCAAAATAATCAATTCTTTTTTTATTCTCTAAATCCTTTTTGTTTATAAAGTATTTACCAATTCTTTTATCTTCCAAAGAACTCATATGGCTAGAATTATTTAAAATATGGTCATTAATTACTTTTAAGAAAGTTCCTCAAGAAACATTTGTGTCTAATATTTCAGAGTTTTCAAGTTTTTCTTCCTTTTCTGTAAAATCGTTAGAAATATGTTTCATTTCTCAACGTCTTTGAAAGGCAGTATCTAGAGTATAAACATTTTGATCTGAAGTATTCATTGTGGCAATAATAAATAAATTCGAAGGTAAATGGATTTTTTCCAGTTCTAAATCATCATTATTTATATATTCTAAAAGATCATAATTTGTTATTCCGTATTGACTTTTTCCACTTTCATCTCTATCTAAAAGTTGGAAAAGATCACCAAAAATAGAATGTGCATTTCCGCGGTTAATTTCTTCAATAATTAAGTAGTGATGATTATTAGTATCTTCAATTGCTTTTTTCAGAATCTTCGTAAAAGCACCAGGGACAAATTCATAAGAAATTAGGGTATTTCCATTTTCTTTTTTAATAATTGGCTTGATTTGACCTACAAAATCTCCATAGGTATATTCAGGATGAAAAACAACTCTTTCAAATCTGACTTGTTTATCTTTGTCATCTAAACAATATTCTTTTTGAACTTTGTATGATTTACCAACACCAGGTACACCGTAGTAGATGATATTTACACCTTTTTCATTTATGTTGTTTTTATTTTCTTTGGTTTCTGTCATATTTTCTTTACCCTTTTTATTTACATATACATAATTTTTCTCTTTTTCATTATCCATATTAGATATACAATGAATAAATTCATAATTTTTTAAATTAAATTCACTTTTGATTTTATTAGTTATTAGTATTGAATTAACCATAAAACTTATTTCTTTTTTCTCTTCTTTACTCAATTTTTCTTGCTCTTGTCATTTATTTGCTTCATCACCAAAGAGAATATCTAAAATGTATTTTTGTCATCCATCAGTTTTGTAATATGGAGAAAATACATCGGGAAACATAATATGGAGATATTTTTTAAATCAAACTCTATCAAATAGACTAAATGGTCAGTCACCTTCCTTAAATTCTCAAGATTCATGTTCTTTTATAGAATTATAAATTGACTTTATAAATTCAATGCATTCGTCAATGTTATTTAAATTGTAATTATCATAAGTGTTACTTTTCTCATAAACTTTCTTAAGAAACAATTTAACATCATTTGTTATTTGTATAGCTTCTTCTTTAGTAATTTCTCTTTTTTTGTGAATGAAAATGATTTCTTTTTTATCTTTACTTTTGGCTATTTGTAAAGGGAATTTAGTACTAGCGTCCCCATTTTTTATACTACCGAAAAATTCATTCATATAATCTTCAGTTTTTTTATTAATTGGTTTTTTATATACTCAACCATAATACTCTAGGCGATACATTAAATTTTCTTTTTTATCTTCTTTTTTTACTCCGTTTTCATTGGTTTCATTAAAGAGTTTATACAATAAATCTTCACTTGGTATTTTTTCTAGTTTACGTGGTTCAAAATTAGATTTAATTTCGTTATAAAATGAGTTCACATTATCTATATCTATTTTAGTTATTTTTTGAATTGCATCTCTTTGTATGTTCGGTTTCTGTGCTAAATAATCTTTTATTTTATTGATTTGGATTATTTCTTTATTAATACTCATTTTTTATCTCTCACTTTTTTAGGAATCAAGATTTAAAAAGTTATTTTTGTCTCTTTATTTAATTTTATCAGCATTCATTTCTTGTAAAATAATATTTCTCTTTTAATAATATTTTTTCACTTATACTAATTCTTTCTAGTAAAAAACAAAAATTTTATAAATTAGAAAAGTGAAGCGCAAATTAAATGCATGTGACTTTTTTGCGTCCATTGTGTAAAATAATAATGATATAAAAGAAATGCCTGTAAATTATTAAACTAAATGTCACTATTTTTTAATTTTTCACATTAATTTTCTTATAATTTAAACAACAAAAAAGCATTGTTATTTTTTGACACTTAGCTTGCGCGTCACTTTTCCGATTTTTAGTGACAAATTTGACTTAGCATTTACTAGAACTGTTGGGAGGGTTAAATATGTTATTAAAAAATAAAACAATTAACATAATTAATTCATCTGCATTCATTTTGTGAATAGTACCAATTATATTATTAATTATTGGATCACTAGGATTTGGTGATGGTTTTGAAAATAAAGGGTATTTTGCAACATTTTTGGTTGGGTGCTTTGCATTTATTTTGTACACATTTTTAATTTATTTAAAAATATCATTAAATAAAAAACTTAATAATGATAAATTTTCGATTCAAGAATTTATAACCCCCAGATTTAATCTTAATTATAAAAATAAAATAAATGAAATTAGAGTGATAAAACTTTTAACAGCAAGATTTATGTTTCGTTTATTTTTAGTATTAATGTTTTTTGGTGTTATGTTTTTAAGTTTTTGAATTTTAAATAAACTAATTCCTATTAGTTCAATTAATGTACCGAATGATTATATAGAAGGATATTCAAGAACCAAAGCAATACCTGCCGACTGAGAAAATAATTGACATTTTTATTTAAGTATGTTTGTTTCGTTATTTATAAGTTCTTTAATCCCATTATTTACTTTGGTTTACTTGTTAAAAGATGGTCAAAAATTAGAATTATTTAAAAAAGATAAAAGACATATAGATTTCTTGTTATTTGCTATGTTATTTTTGCTTATGTCAATTACCTTTGTAGCAATAGGATTTTGCTTTGCGATTAAAAATCAATATAGTTGATTTAAAGTTGAATGATTACCTGTTTGATCAATTGTTTTAATTACTATTCTTGGGGTTTTATCAGTATCTTTTGCAATTTGATCAATCATTGTTAAAATCCAGAGTTCAAACTCAAATAAAAGAGAGTTATTAAAATAATTAAATAAATATTAAAAAATAACTAATGTAAAGCAAATTATTAAACAAGCATTATAAATGCTTGGCTTGAGTGTAATCTCCAATGCAACAAAAATACCATTCCCTATTGCGTTAGGAATGGTATTTTTGTTGCACTTTTTCTCTTTCTGTCTTTTGAAAAATCCTTAATTTTATAGTTTTTAATAAAAGCACAATATTTCTTAAATAAACACTGGTTGACCATTGTTTTTGAAATAAATTGCTTTTTTTCTTGTGTTTTTGAATCCACCCGCGTTGCAATGCAACTTACAATCGAGCTTTTATTACAATAATGCACTAAGAGCAAAATTCAACTGATTTAAAAAATGGTATCGCATTAGCTGAAGCTAAATAATTTAAATAGTAATTAAAACATTACTCAAAATGTGGCTAGACTATATTTTGAGTTTTTCGCTCCTTTATATGGGTATTTTGGGTTTTTAAAAATCCTAATTGTCCCTATTAAAGACTTAATTAGGCTACTGAGAGTGCTCATAAGAATAATAAAAAGTACCAAGATAACTTGGCACTTATATGTTTTAATAATTGTAATTATTAATCTTTAATTTTGAATTTGAATTCTTGAATAGTACTTTGGTATGGAATAGAGAAAATGTTACCAATAGTTTCATCTCCTGCAGAACTAGAATTATATGGTCAATGAATAGTCCTTAAATCTCTTTTTTCTTTAATTGTTCCATTTTCAATTAATATTCCACCCATACGGTCGATACCAGATTTGAAGAATTTTCAAGTGTCATCACTCTTACTTGTACCAAATACACTATCTTGTGGGTTTAAAATGTATTTCACTGCAGCTTGACTTTGATAATTAATAACAAAGCTATTAATTGAGTTAAAATCAGTTGATCTAGGTACATTAAATTCTAAATTAGAATTGTTTTGGGTAAAAATTAAATCGTTTTTATAAACAAATTCAGCGAATTTATCAGCAGTTCACACTTGTTTATCTACATCACTAGTTCCAAGAGAATTGTATCCATCCACCATTAAATTACGAACTTTTGTAAAGTTTCTAGACTCAAGATGTTTAATGTATGATTTGACTTCTTTTGTTGTTGAATCTATTTCAAATTGAAATACTCACTTAAACACTTCAACTTGCGGCATAGCTTTATAAATATCTGTACCACTAAATAAGTTTCCATAAGCATTTTTGAATGGTAAATCTCTGTCACCATAACCATTATTATGAGAACCTTGAGAAATTGGTTTACTTGGATAAATTCCATATACAATCATTTCTTTGTCATTTGGACTTAAGTAAACTTTATATCTACCATTATTAGAGTCGATAATGTTTGTTCATGAACCAGAAAAAGAGTTTGAAACTGGAATAGAAATTTTTAATCCTAATTTTCCTTCTTTAATAAGTTTTGCAACTTTATTATTATCACCAGTTAATTGATCTGCACTAATTGCAGCACTAGCTTTTTTGTAATCTTCATCTGAGATTTTAATTGAATTTTGTGAACCAACACCACCAAAGATATTGGTTGAAAGACCATTTCAGAATTGAGTTAATAATTCTTCATCTGTTTGGTTGATGTTTCATCCGGTGTCTTTAATTTTCATAACTGTTTGCTTGATATCTGAACCAAATTTATCTGTTCCATCTTTATTTGAAACAAAAACACTTCTTCCTGGCTGGATTTCAAGCATCGATGTTGTTTTGAATTTGATAAGTAATTGATCGCTTTGAAATTCTACAGTTGTAAAGTTATCGAAGTTTTGAACATTTCTTGGTGTAAATCTATAAACAACATCAAAGAGGACTTTTGTTGTTGAATAGTCATTACTTTGGTTTTCAATTGTATATCATGAAGCATCGCTTCTTCTTTTAATGATTACTCTTAAATTATCTGAGTTAAATTGGTTTTGTAAATCTTTGGATGTGAATTTGAACTTAGTAAATAAGTTCATTAATTCTCTTGAGTTTGTAATATCAATCTCTTTAACAGAAGCCTCGTTACCTAATAAATCAATTCTATTTGTAAAATCATTATATCTAGTTGAAT
This sequence comes from Mycoplasmopsis gallinacea, assembly GCF_012220205.1. Lineage (NCBI taxonomy): Bacteria > Bacillati > Mycoplasmatota > Mycoplasmoidales > Metamycoplasmataceae > Mycoplasmopsis > Mycoplasmopsis gallinacea. The sequence continues at coordinate 927,395 of NZ_CP047225.1, forward strand.
CTAAAGGTGTAATTTGAGTAAATTTATTAACTACATCATTTAAAAGAAGCAATTTACGTGGTTTGTTAGCAAAAGTATCTGCTTTTTCGACGTTGAATTTAGTAGTATTTGTTTCTTCTTTTAATTTATTTAATTCAGCATCAGTGAGATTGTCTTCTAATCATGTAAAGAATTTTTCACTTTGGTTAATTGTGTTAACAATTTTTTTAGCTTCAGTTTTAGCATATTCATTTTGTCTTGCTTTTAACTGTTCTAAAGTTTCTTCTGGATTTGCTGCAAGTTTAGAACTTAAGTTAACAAAATCTGGCTTAATATCATCAACATTTTGTTTGTATGAGTTATATGCATCGCTATATAAAGTATTAATAGCTCAGTAAGCTGTATCAATTTTGTTTGATGAACTTAGGTCGGTAATAATTTCATTTAAGTTAGCTCTAGATGTGTAAAGACCTTTAAAGTCTTTTTGAATTTGCTCAACAAGTTCTTTCATTAAGCCTTTTAAGTCATATAAAGAACCAGCTTTATTCATCATTACTAATGGATCTGTAGTTGAAACTAATGTATTATAGTTAGTTTCATCAGTTGAAGCACCTTCTATACCTAAAAACGCATTGTAAGCCACATTAAATTTGTTATTGAAAATATTGATAATTTCGGTCATTCCAAGTTGTTTAAATAAACTTGCTTGTTGCTCATCTTCTGAAGCAATAAATGGTGAAATTGTATCTCTAAAGTCTCTAATAATTCCTTTAGAAGAATCTTCTTTACCAATGTATTTCTTCATATTATCTGAGTAAATTTGGTTAAATTTATTAATTCCAGTTTCAATTTGTGCTTTTGATTCACCTAAAATTACTTTAACTTCTTGAGTAAATAATGAATCTGAAGCATCAATTGAATCACTTGGATATTGTTCTTTAAAAGTTTCTTCAGTTAATTTAGATAATTCTGAATATGTAAATGTACTTCTTCTTGAAAGTTTATTTTTTAAAGAAATTAAGACATTGTATTCTTCATCTTTAATATCAACACTGCTTCTGATGTTTGAACTTGAAAAAGCGTCAATTAATTTATCGAGTTTTTTAATTTCTTCAACTAAAGTTGCTTGCTGTTCGTTTCAAATTTTTTCTTTTTGATTTTCAAATTCTTTATTTGCATAGTAAATTTTCAAGTTAACATCTTTAATTGTTATATTTTCAGGTAATTTAGTATTTGCTGTTCCATCATTTTCAGTGATAGCTTTTAAATCATTGATTGCTTTAGTTTCATAGCTTGAGTTAGCACTTCAACTTTGAGCAGTAATTTCACTGCGTAATTTTTCAGTTTGTGCTAAAAGAGCTTTAACTTGATTTAATTTTTCTGTGCGGATTTCATCAATTTTTTCTTGAAGTTCGTAAGCTTTATGAGCTTTTGCGTTTTCGTCATTTGGATTAGATGCAATTACTTGCTCTGCTGAATCAATAATTGCTTTTAATTCAGCATAAAGTTCTTTAGATCTTGGTGTATCGATGATATTTGAATTATCACCTTGTTGTCTTTCGTTGTAATAGTAATTTGCAAGATCAATTCTTCTTCTTAATTCTTTTGAATCTTCAAAAGCTTGAAGAACTATGTTGTTTTTGCTTGCATCAATTAAATCACTTTCACCAGTTACGCTAATATATGAATCATTAAGAGCTCTGCTAAGGTATTTATCTTTAATAGCTTTTAATTTTTCAGAATCATCACCTGTTTGTGCTTTAAATTCAGTAAGGAATTGATTTAAAAGCGCGTTAATAGGTGCTTTATCTGTTTGTGAAAGACTTGATGTTTGAACTGTTTCTTTGATTTTTTGGTAATCAACTAAAATTTCAATTTTAAGCATCTTGATTTTAATTGAGTCAACGAGCTTAGAAATTTGATCATTAGTTGTAAATGTTAAAAATCCTGCTTTTGCTTTTTTAATTTCAGCACTTAAAGATTCAATTTCTTTATTAACTTCAGTATCAGTTGAAACATTTGATGAAATTTTTTCTTCAGCTTTTTTAACAATAGTTGAAAGATCAATAAATTTATTTTGAAGTGTTTGTTCAATTATTTTTTTATAACCATCTACTGTTATAGTTGCAGATGTTAAATCAGATAAAGATGTTGATTTTAATACCTTATTTTTGTATAAATCATCCACTCTCTTTTTAAGAGCATTGTAAAGATCTAAATGATTGTTTTTAAGATCTGCATTTGCAAGACCATTTGCAGAATCTTCTCTATACTCAGTAATTAAATTGTTAAGTGCTGTTCTTTCATCATTTAAGTTTTGAATTTGAGCATTTTTATTATCTAAATTGTTAATTACATTTTTAATTTCAACGTTGTCTTTATCTTGTGAGTAAGGCTTTTTAGCTGTATTTTGTCATAACGCTTGAATAAGAAGTTTGGCATCTACTTCATTACCCGCAAAAGTATTTGTTAAGTTTTTGTATGTTTGAATTTGCTCTGAAATCTGTTTGTATTTTGCAACAACTTTTTGAGCTTCTTCTGCTCTAACTTTTATCTTATCAAGCTCATCTTTTGATTTTTCATTGAAAGCATCTTGTTGAATTTTATCTAATCAATTATCAACTTCAGTTTTCTTGATTTCACTATCTTGACCATTGTATACGTAATATTCAATATCTTTATTAGCTTTACGTGTTTTTTCGATTATTTCATGAATTTCTTTTATAACAGCTAATCTTTCTAAGTATTTTTTAATTTCATCTGTTTTAGCATTAATTGCTTCTGAATTAGCACTTTGTTCAACAACAAGTGCTTCACCTTCATTAATTAAACGAGTAAGTTCAGTATTTAATGATTTTAAGAATGCTGAATCACTATTTTGTGAAAGGAAATCATCATTTGCCACTTTGACTGCTTTAGCAAATTCTGTAATTGCAGGTAATTTATTTTCAAAAAGTTTAACCTTTTCATTAACTGATTCAAAAGTATCTAAAGTAGAAGCTTTGTTTACTTGATCAAGGAAAGCGTCATAAACACTATTTAAGTTTGCAAGTCCAGTTGGATCATAAGCACCAATAGCATCTTCTGTTTTTTCTCTTAATCTTTGAATAAATCCTAATGATTCATCTCTTTTAATTTCGAATGTTTTATATTCTTCAAATTGTTCATCTAAAACAGATTTTTTGTTTTCAATATCTTCTTTTGAATCAGTAAAGTTAACAAGAGAATTTGAAAGCATGTCATTAAGAACCTTAATGTCGCTTTCAAGTTTATCTCTATCACTATCTCTAGTTTGTTCTTCAGCAAGTTCCTCTTTTAAAAGCAGAATCTTCTTAGCAACTAATTTTTGAACATCAAATAATTGAGTTGCTGAATCTACTTTTTCTTTTGTCGCAACTGGATCATAGTTACTATAAGTATTTTTTGGATCATTTAATTCAGTAAGAACATTATCTGTGAAAAGATCAACAGCTTTTTTAACTGATGCATATCCTGATTTAGAATCACTTGTAAGTTCATTATAAGGATTGTTTGAATCATCAGCGTTTGGCGCTATATCTGATTTTAATCTTTGAGTAGCTTTAATTGCTTCATCACGATCAAATTCAAACTGAATTTTCTTATACATATCATCAAGATCTTGTAAAGTGGTTCTTGGATCATCTTTTAAAGCATTGTATTCATCGATTGCTTTAAGATAATATGGTTTTTCACTTTCAGGAAGATTTTGTTTATCTGCATATTTAGGATCGATTTCTTCTTTAAGAGCTTCGATTTTATCGATTTTTTGTTGATATAATTCTTCGTTTTCTCTAATTTTGTCTTGAATATCACTTAATTTAGCAAGAATTTCATCGTTTTTAGCTTTAATTTCTTCAGCTGTAGCAGTACGAGATTCTACTAAAAGTTCAGCTTCGTGTTTAAGTTGTTCAAGGTCATTTACAAGTTGCACTTGAATTGCTTTATCTTTAATTTGATCAAGAACAGCTTGTACATCTTCTTTAACTGAATCGTTAAGTTCTTTTTTAGCTTCTTCTTTAGCAAGGAAATCTTTAAGAGCTTCTGTTTTAGCATTAATTTCACTTGGTGAATCAGCAAGATTAATTCCATTATTTTTAATTGCTTCTTTAATTTGATCAATTAATTTTTGGTTTTTATCGGTATCCCCTTGCTCAGCGATTAATTGGTTCATTAAATCTGTAGCTTTTTTAAGCTCATCTACAAGAGGGTTAAATGCAGCCACTTTTTCTTCAGCAAGCTCAATATCGCTAGCTTGGTTTTTGTTAGCAAGAGCATCTTGAACAAAATCATCGATGGCTTTAATACCTTCGTTAATTTTGTTTTCTTCTTCAGTTGTAGGGTTATTAACTTTATTATTTTGAATTAAGTTATTTAAAGCAACAATATTATCTTTAGCTTTAGCAACTTTTAAGGCATTAACTTCATTTAAAGCATCATTATTAAGTGTTGCAACTTCGCTTGAGTTAGGAATGTTATCTGATTTAATTGCGTCGATAAGATCGCTAATTTTGTTTTGAATTTCATTAGCTTTTGGAAGCTCTTCAGCTGAATATGTACCTTTATTTGGTGATTCTTCTGTTTCAGTAATAGCTGGAACAAGTGCTTGGAGCTGTGTATCTTGAAGATCTTTTAATGAAGGAAGAATTTGCTCAAGTTTAGCTAAATCTTCTTTGGTTTTATCGATGTTTTCAGGATTTGTTTTATCTCTTGCATAAGCTTCTTTGATGCTATCTAATTTATCTAAAAGAGCTTTTTCAATTGGTGTTAAAGGCCCAGAAGTTTTAGTATTTGGGAATGTTTCATTGATTTTCTTTTTAAGATCATTGAACATTTTGTTTTGTTCTTTTTCACTAATTGCATTTGCTAATTTGTCATTTGCAAGTGAAAGTTCTTCTTGAGCTTGTTTTAATTGTTCCTTAGTTGTGTTTGGATCTTTTAAAATTGCATCAAGAGCAGCTTTTTTAGCTGCAACATCTTGCATTTCTTTTAATGGTTTATCATCTAAAGTGTTAGCTTTGGCAAGAAGATTGTCACTTCTATCCATTGCATCAATAGAATCTTTAGCAATAAGTGCTTTTTCAGTGTTTTCTTGAACTTTTCTAGCAATTTCTTCAAGGGCAGCTTTAACTTCATCTGCATTATCTGCATTTAAAGAGTTTTTAAGATCTTCAGCTTGTTTTTTGAAATTATCTAAGTTAGTAGCAAAAACTTTTTCAACTTCTGTAGGCACATAATTTGGATCATTATCCACGTTGAAAATATCATCTAAATGATCTTTTTTCTCATCAATTAACTTTTGCACTTCGATGTATTTATCAACAACTGGTTTGATAGCAAGAAAATCATTCATTTTCTCGATTGCATCTTTTAAGTTGCTAATTGTAATAGGATCGGTTGTGCTTGAAAGTTTTTTGGTTAAATCATCAAAATCAGCAATTTGTGCAAGCATATCAGCTGCATAATCACTTGGATCATTGTTATAAAGATCTTTTAAGGCTTGAATTTGGTCATTTAAGTTTTGTGCTTGGTCTAAATAATCATTTTTAAGTTCATTTGATCAAGCTTTGTAAATTTGTTTAAGCTCAGCAACAGGAATAGTTCCAAGGTTTTTAGTTGCATCAATTTTGTTTTCAAGCTCATCTAAATCAGATGAAATATTTGGTTTAAGATTTTCTTGATCTTTTAATCACTTGATGTCATTTCTTAAATTATCAAGCTCATCCATCATGATTTTTGAATCTGAAACAGCTTTATCAAAGACTTTTTTCATTTCATCAAGGATTTTTTGAGCTTCTTCTTTTGAAGCTGCTTTTCTGAATTTATCTTCTAAATTATCAAGTCTTAATTTGTCAATGTCAGAAAGGAATTTTTTATCATAAGCATCATCAATTTGAGCTTCTAAGTCTTTAAATTCATCTTCTAAAGCTTTAAGGTTATTGTAATTATCATTGATTTGTTTTTTAATATCTGCAAGTGATTCAGTATCGCTAGGAAGATTATCTAAATCTGGAAGATCTTTTCTGAATAAATCATCAAAGATATCAAGTTGCTCTGTAGCAACAAAATCTTTAATTGCTTTTTTAAGTTCTTCTGGATCTTTACGGTAATCACTTTCTTTTAATAAAGTGGTTTGTAAGTTTTGAATTGCTTCATCTAAATCAGCTTCTGAACTTAAGTTATTTTTAACATTATTGTATTGATTTATGGCATCTTGAATTTCTTGTTTAAGTTTTGGGTTAATATCTGAATTTAATAATTGGTTAGCTTTATCAACAAGTGAATCACCTGTGTTTATTTTTTTGTCTATTCTTTGTTTAAGTTCTTCAAGTTTATTTAATTTATTTTGAACAACAATTTCTTTAGTTTCAAGATCATTTAAAGTAAATTCATATCCATTTGAATATTTTTCTAAACTATCAACTGAATCAAGAAGATCATTTTTTAAGTTAGGATAAGGGAAAGTTTTTTCAAACTCTCTAGCTTTATTTACTAATTCATCAGCAACTTGTAAGTATCCGTTTTGTTTTGCAAGTTCTTCTTGAAGCTTTCTTTGATATTCTTGAAGCGCTTCAGAAATATCGTATGAAGGATCACTTTCGTATCTAGCGAAAGCTTTTTCAAGCTCAATTGTAGGACCTAAGCTAAAGTTACTTTTTAAAGTTGTTTCACGTAAAAGGTTTTTTTGCTTTTCTAAAATATCCTTAAGAATTAAATAATCTTCTTTAGGCATACTTGGTGAAAATGCATTTGATACTTCCTGAGCTAACTTATTTAATGAATCAGACATTGTTTGAATTTTTTCTCTATCAGTTAAGTTTTTGTTGTTTAAAACAACATTATAGTTTTTAATGTTTTCAAATGATTCGGAACTAATTTTGTCTTTAAAGTAGTTTGATTTACTTGCTTGCTCCATTGCAGAGTAGCTATAACTTAATGTTACTAAAGCTGAATTTGGGTCAAGACCCATAGTTTCTTTAATAAACACTAAGTGCATAGTAGCAGCAGCTACAGCTACACCAGCTGCAGCGGCTACTCCACCAATTATTTTTTTAGTTTTATTACTCATTTGTTTCCCTTTCTTCATTATTTTGTAATTCAAGATCTGATTTGTAAATTTTAGCCATGTAATCTATGTTAAATGTGTTAACGAATCCGTTTGATGCAAATGTCATTCCGTTTCCATCATCAGTTGCATCTGAAGCACCTTTTCCATCCGCAAAGTAAATAGCACCTCTAGGTGGGAATGAAGTTGTTGTACCACTTGGTCCACCAGTTGTGTTAGCAATTGCATAAGCAGTATTTTTGTTAACGTATTCTGAAAGAACATCTTTAGCCATTTGTAATGATTTTTTGTAATTCTCAGCTGCATCAGTATCTGAATATGTGTATGAATTAGATACGTAAGCAATAGATCTGTTTGCTCAAGGAATACCTGCAATAAAGTAATTAGCACTTGATGAAGGAACAATTTCGAATAATCAAAGAATAATTCCCATTTTCTTGCTATCCACATCATAAACTGGAATAGCAATTAAGTGAGGTACATATGAAATTGAACCATAGTTATCTGATGGTAATAATCTTCAGAATGTAAGATCAGCACTTTTGGCATATGTTTTACCTTTGTATCTAAAGTTTCCGCCATTTTTAGCTGAAATGTTAATGTTAATTCTTTCTTTTTGAATATCTAAAGTACGTTTTCATTTTTTAAGCTCTTGCGCTCATTGTTCAGCTTGCTCATTTGCTGGATATTTTGATACTCTAGCTTTTGCAGCTTTTAAGTTAGGATCTAATTCTACAAACGGGTCATTCATTTCAAATGATTGACCTTTTAATTCAGTAAGTTTGTCTTCTGAATACATTGGTAAGTAAGTTTGTTCATTATAAAGTGATTGTAAGTCGTTATATCCTGAAACAATAACACTAGGTGCTGTTTCCGGTGTAACTCCACCTTTTGCATAATCAAATAATACTGCACCTGGAAGGTTTTCAACAGGAGTAGATTTTCAATTTTCGCTCATTTTTTTAGATCAATCAGTTTTGAAGAATCCTTTTGTACTTGAGAATCAATCGTTATTAATTTTAATTTCTGAATAAGTTTTAAATCTTGATTCAACTCCTGTTCAGTAAACTACTACTTCCCCCGTATCGTTGAATACTGAAGTTGTTGAATCATTATTATTTGTAGGCATTGTAAATTTAACTAAAATGTTGTATTTTACATTTTTGTAACTTGGGTTAGCCTGAACAATATCTGTTAATAAAGGTTGACCATCTTCATCAATGTATAAGTAGACTTTAACATTGCTATTATTGAAGATTTTGCTATTTTGTTTTACAATTGAGAATTTGCTAAATAAGTCTAAGAATGATTGTCCATCAACTAAAAGAGCTTTTTTATCTACCCCACCAACTCTAACTGTTGTGTATGCAGCATCTTGAATTTTGCTTACAGCATCTGTTCAATCATCAGCATATTTACCAGTTACAAGTTCTAAATCATTGTAATTATAGTGGTATGAATCTTGACTTGGTTTGTTGTAAAGGTATTCAAAAAGATCTTGTTTGTTAACTGGACTATTTAATCAGTCTCTAAATCCTTTTGCAGAACTTAAAGCTCTTTTTACTTTAAGAAGAACCATTGATGGTGAATTTAAATCAGATGCATCAAGTTCTTTTTTAACTAATGAAGTATTTGTATCATTTTTGATTTTTTCAGCTTGAGCGCTTTGAACATTGAATTGTTTTTTAAACTCAGCAAAGATAGTATCTCTTTGATCTACTGCATTAGTATCAAGTCAAAGATTTAAGTACTCATCAATTTGAGATCTTCTTTGAATGTAATCAATGTAAATATTTTTAAGCGCTTTGTTATCAGTTTCACTATCACCAAAAATTAATTTATTTCATTTTGTATTTTGCTCTAAGATAGCTTTTGAATAATCTAAGAATTTATTTTTTGAAGCAACAAGAGCATCTTTATCAGCATCATTAACTGGCTCATCTAAAGGATTTGTTCCTTGAGTTGAATTTGTTGCATTATCAAAACTTGTTGTATCTAAGAATGAACTTAAATACTCACTACTTGAAGTGTCAAAATGCATATCATTAATGATAGTTCTTAAGTTAGAAGGTGTTGTTCCATCAGCACCTGCACTTGGAGCTGTAAGTTCTTTTTTAGCTTCATCAAATTCTGTTTTAAAGCTCTTAAGTTTTAAGGTTGTTGTTTGTTTTACAAGTGTATATTTAGAGTTAAGATCTTTTCTTTTCTCTTTAATTTCATTAATTGTATCAGTGTAATTTTCATATTGTGATTCTGAATAACTAGCAGTTGAATTTGTATAATCATTGTCAATATTTCATAAAGCAGGATCAAAGCTTTCAATAGCTTGAATGCTTGTAATTAATGATTCAATATCACTTGATGATAATCCATATAACTTAGCAAGTTCAGCTTTATCAATTGATTTAGAAGCAATTTCAGAATCTACACCTTTGAAAATTTGAGCATATTGTTTTGATCTTACAAGAAGTGATCTTAAACTGTTTCTTTCATATTCGAATAATGCTAAAAGTTGAGCTTTAATTTTAGCTTTTGATTGCTCAATTAACTGATTGCTTTGCTTAATGAATTCAATTTCTTCTGTTTGACCTTGGTTATCTGATAAGGTTTGAAGTTGCTCAATAGCCTGAGCTTCAAAATCATCCATTTTTGGACCATTATTAAATCCATAGTTACTATCTACATATGATTTAACATCTTTAGCATTAGCAAGTTGTGCTTTTAATTCTCTAAGTTTTTGATCTTTTAACTTAGCAATAAGCCCTGTTGAACCATCATCAATTTTGTCAATTTCAAGTGATTTAGAAATTTCATCATGATTTAATTTGGTAAGTTGCTCTTTAGCTTTTGCAATTTCTTGATTTAATTGCACGTAAAGATCATTCATTAAAGCTGTATCAGCATTTGCACCATCAGAACTTACTTTTCTAGCTGCATAAATTGCTTCTGCTTTAGTAAGAACTTTCTTAAGGTTAATTGAGTTAGCAAGTGCAACTTTTAATGAAGTATCACTTTCACCTGTTAAGTATTTTTCTTTGAAGTTTTTGTTAAATTCTTCAGAAGAATAATACGAATTTGTGTAGTAAATTTCTTTGAAAATGTCATTTAAGATTTTTTGAAGTGGTGCAGATTCATTTGCTTCAAGGAATACATTTTCACTATTAGCAAGAGCTGTATCTTTGTTTTGCACTTTATATGAATCAAGTGTTTTTTGGCTTGCTACATATGCTTTATAAAATTCAAGTTTATCAATTTGGAATTGTAATAATCTCTTTCACTCATTGATAATGTTTTGATCCACATTATTTTGGTAAATTGAAAGAATTGTTCTAGAATCTACAAGTAAATCACCTTTAATAAAGCTAATTTCTTCTTTTACTTGATCAAGTAATGATTTCATGTGAGCATTTTCTTTAGCATAATCATCAGCTTCAATTTCAGTAACTTTAGCTTCTAAATCACTTACTTTATCAGCAATTATTTTGTATGGATCAACTACTTTATTTACAGCAGAAATATAATCTGTGTAATTATCTAAATCAGTTGTAGTGTAGCTTTCTGAAATGTAGTTAAGAATATCAAGATAAGCCTGGCTAATTTTGCTATTTGCAATTGCATATTTAGGTTCATCTTTAGATAATTTTTCATTAAGAGTTTCAATATTATCTCTAATACTTTGGATTTTTATTTGTCTATTTGTAAATAGAGCAATTTTTTCCTCAAGCTCACTTTGTAAGTCACTAATTTTAGTGTTAATAACTTCATTTTTTCAAGTTAAAGCTGTATTTTTTAAGTTGAATTTAGTATCATTATTTGTTTCTTGTGAAGCAACAGTAAATAATGCTTCAGCTAATTTGTTTTGAAGATCAAGATTTTGTTTGTATTTAAATAAATCATATTGAATTTGGTAGAAAGCTTTTTTAGCTTCATCTTGAGCTTCTTGCAATTGAGTTTTTGAAGTAGCTAATTTTTCTTTAAGATCAACAATTTGAGCCTCAATTTCAACAACTTTAGCTTGTGCGTTTGTTATAGTGTTTTCAGAAAGAGATGAATCATAACTTCTTTGAGCTTGAAGTTCAGTAACTCTTTCTTTAGCAACTTCTAATTCTTTAACACGTAAGCTAACTTGGTTACTGTATCTTGTAATTTGAGTTACTAAATCATCAATTGTAGATGTAACTTGTTCAAGTTTTGCTTTATCAGCTGCAATTTTAGCTTGAATTGTTTGGTTTTCTTCTTGTGCTTGACTGTGCTGTTCTTTAATAGCTTCAGCATCAGTATAGTTTAAATTATCCGCTTCTTCTTTAGCAGCAATTTCTGAATTTAAAATTGATTCACCAATGTTTTTAGCATCAAAATCAAATCCAAAGTCTTTTAATGAATCAGGAGATACATTTAAATTGCTAAATTCAGCTTTTTTAGCTGTAGCATTGTCTTTAACATTTGTATAATCAGTATTAATTACTTCTTCTTGAGCTGTCACTAAGTTTTTGAAGTTTTCAAGTGAAACTGAAATAATTGCAAGTTCTTTTTTGATTTCAAGAGTGTTTACTTGTGTATTTGCATAATCAATTGAATCTGCAAAGTTTTTAAATACTTCAAGTGAAGCAAGCATTTTAGCTTTAACTGATTCTTTAGTTAAATTGCTAAAGCTTTCTTCAGTTGCTTCTTCATTAATTTTGAATGTTAAATTATCAATATTTCCAAATCCATCAGCATAGTCAATAGCTTCTAATTTAGCTTTAACATTTTCATAATTTTTATCAAAGTCTTTAATAGCATTTAAAAGAGCTTCGTAGTTTTTAACTTCTTCGTTTAATTCACTAATTTGTTTTGAATCAGGGTTTGTGTATTTAGCGCTAGCTCTTTTTTGTAAATCTTCATTGAATCTATTTTGAAGAGCCTCAATTTTTGGATCTTGAGTTTCTGCAAGAGCTTCTTTAATTTTTGTATCAAGACTATCTACATTACCTGCAAGAACTTTAATTTCATCGATGTTTTGATTAATTTTTTTGTAAACATCTTCAATTGCTTTAATTGCATCTTTACCTTGTGCATTTGCAAGTTCTTCTTGTTTCTTATCAAGAAGTTCTGTAAGACCTGCTAATTGACTTGTTCCGTATGAATCAGCTGGAATTTCAGCTTTTAAAGCTTCAAGGTTGTCATTAACTTGTTTACGTAATTTTTCTTCTTCAACTGCATTATATCTAGCTGTATTAAGGTTTTCAGCTTTAGCTTGAATTACAGCTTTATCATCAGCATTTGGATCAATTAAGTTCTCATTAATTGCGTTGATAATTTCCTCTTTATTTTGAGTATCACCATATGCATCAAGTAATTTTGTAGACTCATCAGCATAAGTTTTAAGTGAATCCATTTTACTAATGTATTCATTTAACTGCGCTTCTGTTAGTTTAGGATCTTCTGAATTTACTTTTTCAAGTCAATTATCCATTGAATCTTGAATGTTTTGGGCAAGTTTTTCAGTTGGGCTTGTATCACCATTTGTAGTTGAAGTTGTCTCAGGGAAAGCATCTTTAACAGCTTCAATTTTAGCTTTTTTATCTTCAAAAACATCTTTAAGATATTCAAGCTTCATTTCTTTCATAAGCTGTTCAATTTGCTCTGGAGTAGCTGCATTAATAAAGTTATCACCTTCTTTTTGAGCAGCAATTTTAGCTCAAGCAGCATTAAGTTTATCTAAACTATCTTCAGCAATTCCACGTTTTGAAGTAGCTTCTAATGCAAGTTCATCATATAAAGCTTTTGCTTCTTTATATTTATCATCTAAAGCTTTTTCTAAGTTTTGTTTTTCAGTTGCTCCTAAATTATTAGCTCTTTCGATTTCTCTTTGAAGTGCAACAAGCTCAGCAGCTGTTAAATCTGGATTAGCAAATTTCTCTTTGAAAGCAGCAATTTTGTTTTCAAGATTAGGTTTTGATGTAGCAAAAATTGCTTTATCAGCATCATCTTCTGAATAAACTTTTTCAATTTCTTTAAGTGCATCAGCAACACGTTTTTTAGCTTCAATTTTGTTTAATTCTTCAGCAATTCTTTGAATTTTTGCATCAATTTCTGAAGATGGATCATTTAAGTTGATTGTATTTGCTTCAATAACTGCTTTAAGTTGCGCAGCTACTTCTGGATAAGTATCTACAAGTTCTTTGTATTTAGCTTGTGCTTCTTTTAATTTAGCAGCAAGAGGAATGTTGTTTTGAACTTTTTCAGTTGTATCTTGAATAGTTTTAGCATTTGTAGAAGGATTTACAATTCCTTCAGCTAAATTTTGTTGATTTGTAATATTATCTGTGATTAATTTTTCTAATTCTTTATATGCTGCAGGATCATTTTCTTCTGAAGGTGTAATGTAAGTTTTTAAATCATCAAGAGCGTTTTTGAATTTAGCTTTTTCTTGAGCAATTTGTAAATCTTCTTTTTCTTTAATAGCAGCAGCTTTTAATTCACCGTATTTACCTGTACCAACAGCTGGATCTGTAAGATTATTAATAAAATCATTAATTTCATCAAGTTTAGCTTGTGCCTGTGCAATTTGCTCTGCTGGCTTATTAGCTCCAAGACCCATATCTTCAGTTTTTCTAATTTCATCTTGTAAAGCAAGACGTTCTTTTTCTAAATCAGCAGCAGCTTTAATGTTATCTTGAAGTTTTTTAATCGCAGCTACAGCAGCATCATAAGCTGCTTGGTCAGTATTTGGATCATCTAAAATGGCTTTTTGTTTTTCAAGTTCAGCTTTGAATTTTTTCTCAAGTTCACTTGGAATTACACCATTACGGTAAGGAGCAAAACCATCATTAATTGCTTTTAACGCTTTTTGGTAGTATTGATCAGAAATAAGTTTATTTCTTTTCTCTTTAATTAAATCTTCAAGTTCTTTAACTTTTTCAACTTCACGTTCAATATCATTTTGATCTGGGTTTTTAAATACATCATTTTGAGCATTTAAAAGACGGTCTGCGTCATTAATTTCTGAAAGAAGTTGTCTTTTAATTTCTGGGTTAGCATCAAGGCTAGCAATAATATCTAAAAGCTTATCTTGCTCATCCATTAATTTTTGAAGGTCAGCTTTTGGAGATTCAAGAGCTTTAATTTGGTCATAAAGCTCGTCAATTTGAGCTTCTTTTTCCTCGTTAGTTAAGTTTGGATCTGAATGAACAGTGTTGATTTTGTTTAATAAAGCATCAATTTTATCTTTGTAAAGATTTGCTTGAGTGTTTCTGTCATTTCCATCTGCCATTGGTGGAATTGTGTCTTTAAATGCGTTAGTTTCTTTGTTAATTTGAGCTACTTTTTCACTTAAACGTGCATCATCAAGTAATTTTTTGTACTCTTCAATTCTTGGTTCAATTTGCTTGCTTGTAGCACTTGAATAATCATTTGTAAGAGGTGTAGAAACTGTTTCAAGAGCTTTTAAAGCTTCTTTAATTGCTGGTGATACATCAGGGTTATTTTGTGCATCTTGCCCTGCAGCAATTAAGTTTTTAAGTTCATTTTTATTTGCGTCTCTAAGTTTGTCAAAAAGTTCAGCTACTTTATCTTCAGCTTCTCATGTACGATCTTCTTCCCCATCAAGATCATCTCATTGCTCTAATGATTGTGCTTTTAAAGCTTCAGCTTCAGCTAAAATTTCATTAAGAAGTGGTTTATCTGCAAATTCACTTGGAAGTTTGGATTCCACTAAAGCTTGTAATTTTTCTAAGTCGCTATTGATTTTTTGAGCACGAGTTAATTTTTCAATAACATCATCAATTTTTTCATTTTCATCTTCAGATAATGCTAAAAGATCTTCACCATTAATTGAAGTCATTTCATCTTTTAATTCAGTTTCTTGTGGTGTAGAAATTAAGTTGTTTTCTTTAGCTTGATCAATTAAAGCGTTTGTGTTATCAATTGATTTTTGTTGACTTTGTGCAAAATCAATTTTAGCTTTAGCATCTTTTTTAAGCTCAATAAGTTTATCTTTAGAAATATTTGGATCATTTAAAGCCTCGCTAATTTTAGCAAGGTCGCTAATAAGAGTGTCATTTAAATTAGCATGATCAAGAGTTGGAGCAGCATCAATAATAGCTTTAATTTCGTCTTTTAATGTTGATTTATCTTTGTTTTGATCATTTAATTCTTCTTGAATTGAATCTACTAATTTTTCAAGTTCTTTTAAATCGTCAAGTTTGTTATTTGCATAAGTTAAATCTTTTGAAGCTGCAGCTTCATCGTATTTATCTACTTTTGCAAGTAATTTTTCTTTTTCAGCATTGCTTAAATTTGAATCAAGAATGTTTTGTCTTGCAATTTCACTTTTGTTTAAGTATTTTTGATACTCAAGCTCTGTTTCTTTTTTAATTTCTGAAAGATTTGCAAGTGCATTTTCAAGATCATCTGTAAGTTGAGAAACATTCTCAGCTGAAATAGTGTTAAGATCTAAAGCTGCTTCAAGAGCATTAATAAGCCCTTGAACTTTAGCTTTATCTTCTGGTTTGTAATTTTCTGGATTTTCAGCAAGTTCATCTTTAATTTTTCATAAGATGTTTTGTGCTGGCACAATAATTTCATTTTGACGATCAAAAATTCCTTGAGTTTGCTCTTTTAACTTATTAGCAAGTTCAAGTTTTTCAGCTTCATTAATATCACCATTTTTAAGTGAGTTGATAATGTCTCTGTTGTTATCTAAAAATTGAGCTTTAAGTTCTGGATCCTTGATTTGGTTTGTGATGTCTTCTAAAGCTTTCTCTATCCCCTCTTGAGAATTCTTTCTAATGGCATCATTTAAAAGTGCATAATCAAAGTCACGATCAAGTTTATTAGCAAGTTGTTGAGCACTAAGTGAGTTGTAATCTGGATTTTGCTTGTTGTGTTGAATTTCAAGTAAAATTCCATAAAGTTCATCTTGTGTCTCTTTGCTTAAAGTAGATTGCTTAGTTTTTGGATCAATGTGTGAGTTAAGGTAATCAACAATTTTGTTTTCAAATTGTTTGATTTGTCCAAATTCTTTATTGACATAAACTTCACGGTTATTTTTTGGCTCTTCTTTTAAAGCAAGAACAACTCCAGCTAAACCTGCAGCTGCAATAGCACCAACTGCAACAGTTGTTTTAGATAAGGTTTTTCTTTTGTTCATATTTACCTCTCTTACCTATTTTTCAAAGTAATTAAATTTATGTAGATAGTGTTTTTTTAATTACATAAATTTTGTTTTCGTATATTTTTTACTTATATTTATTAATAATTTATTATTAATAGATTTATTTTAAAGTTTTAATAACAAAAAAAAAAAAAAAACAAGTCTGAAACTTGTTCGTTTGTCCCTAAAATATGGTATAAAAAGAATTTAATGCTTTTTTTAGTAATAAAAAAATAAATTATTCATTTTCTAATTTACAAATTTTAGTAATTTTTAAAAAGCTATATTTTGTAATTTTTTTGACGCTTTTTTTAATTTTTTGTATGAAATTGCTCAGGCTAGTAATTAAAAAATAGCAAGGATGATATTGCTATTTTTTAATTATCTGAAATACAAATTGGGATTAACCAAAAAGTCCTCTTTGTCTTTGAAGAACTGTTCATAAACGACCATCTAATCCTGTATCTTTATATTTATAAAAGTCAGCGATGTATGCAATCTCAAGGCAAATTAAAACAAGTAAGACAACAATTAATAAAATCATAAGTCCTCAGAAGATTTTTCTTTTTGTTGTTCAAACTGGTTTTTGTTCTTCTTGTTGTTGATTGTTTTCGTTTTGTGTTTCTTCTTTAATTTCTTGTACTTCTTGTGTTTCTAATGACATTATTTATTCTCCTTGCTTAGTCAGTTTTTCTAATTATAATATAAAAGCAATATTTTATTAAATCTATTTAGAAACTGTGAAAATATTTTTTTAAACCTATTTTTAGGTTTAAAAATCTTTTTTAGCTTCATTTAGAATCGAGTTATATAAATTAAAATACTTTCCTTTATTATCTAAAAGTTCAAAATGCTTTCCTTGCTCAATAATTTTACCTTTTTCTAACACCACAATCTTATCAGCATTAATAATGGTGCTAAGGCGATGCGCAATAATTAATAAGGTCTTTTTATTGCTTAAGTATTTTAAAGCTTCTTGAATCTTTTTCTCTGTTATAGTATCAATATTTGAAGTGGCTTCATCCATAATAATAATTGGCTTTTGCGAAATTAAAGCTCTAGTAATTGAAAGAAGTTGTCTTTGCCCTTCAGAAAGGTTTCGTCCATTATTAATTAAAATAGTTTCATAGCCACTAGGAAGCTTATTGATAAATTCATCAATTTTGGTAAGCTTACAAATTTCAAAGAGTTCTTTTTCTTTAATATCTGGGTTGACCATTTTTAAATTATTAAAAATGGTATCTTCAAAAAGGAATGTATCTTGGGAAATAATGGCAATTTTATCTCTTCAAGATTTTTGGTTAATTTTAATTGAGTTTTGATTATCAATTAAAATTTCTCCACTACTTGGCTCATAAAATTTAGCTAAAAGCTTGGAAATAGTACTTTTTCCACTTCCAGTATGCCCAACTAGCGCTAAGCTAGTTTGTGCAGGTATTTTGAAACTAATATTACTTAAAACCACATTGTCTTTGAGGTTTGGGTAATGAAAATTGACATTTTTAAATTCTATATCACCTTTAATAAATTTAAGTGAATCAAGTTTTTCGTTTTCAAAAGGAATTTGATATTCTAAAATCCGCTTGATTCGATCTCAAGATGAAAGGCCATTTTGCAATGTATTTGAAAAACTAAGTACCGTCATAATTTGACTCGTTAATGATGAAATATACATTGAAAAAGAAGTAATTACCCCAAAATCTAGCTCTTTAATTCCATAGCTAGGCATTTTATTTAAGAAAAAATAAGTACTTAGTGAAACAATAAGCAGCTGATTTACAATGTTAATAAAATTGTAACTTGGGTATAAAATATGTCAAAAAAGAACTGATTTTCTTCCTGCGTTTCGTTCGTTTAAACTAATTTGTTCAAATCTTTTATACACTAATTGTTGCTTTTGATGAATTCTAATATTTGGAAGTGAATCTAAAATTTCTTCAATATAACCGTTATATTCTCCATAAGCATCTTGTGCTTTTCTAAAGTATTTTTTGGTTTTCGAAATTATATAAATGAAAATAAGCCCAGTTAATGGAACTAAAATAATTGAAATTAGCCCTAGAATTGGTGCATATAAAAACATTAAAGTTGCATTTAAAACAAACGTAAAAATGACCCTTAAAATGTTTGAAACAATACTTGAAAGTGAGTTAGCTAAATTTTCAGTATCATTGCTAATTGCAGCCATTAAATCACCAGTTTTTTCATTTTCAAAAAAGTTCATCGGCAGCCTTTGAATTTTTAAATATAAAGTTTCTCTTAAGTTTTTAGCATATAAATTAAAGGCTTTTGAAAGCATTAGTGAGTTAAAAATGGAAATGAGTCTTTCAAAAATGTAAAAGAAAAACAAGATAATAACTAAAAGGAAATAGAAAGAATATTGATCTTTTCAAATCTGTTCAAAATTGTCACTACTAAAAAAGTGACTTACTAAAAAACCAATATATCAAGAAATTAAACTACCAATTCCAGCTGTTAAAAAGACAAAAAGAAGAAGTAAAAATCATTGCTTTTTACTAAAAGGTAAAATCGAGAAAATTTCTTTAAGATCTTTAAATGAAATTTTCTCATTCCGGTTTGATATCCTTATTCTCATTTTATTTTTCCTTTTGACTTTCGAATATTTCTTGATAGTATTTATTATCTTTTAATAGTTGCTGGTGTGTTCCAATTCCTACTATCATTCCTTTATCTAAAACAATGATTTTGTCTAAGTTTTCAATTGTTCTAATTCTTTGCGAAATGATAATCAGGGTAATATCTTTAAAGTTATTTAAAATTTCTTTTTGCACGTTTTTATCAGTTTGGTTATCTAATGCACTAGTAGTATCATCTAAAACTAGAATTTTAGGTTTTTTAATAATTCCTTGTGCGATGCTAAGTCTTTGTTTTTGACCACCACTTAAGTTAATTCCATGCTGACCAATTATTTGTTCATAGCTTTTTTCATATTCATTAATAAAGTGAGATTGTGAAATATTAATAGCTTGATAAATTTCACTTTCAGAAGCATTTTCCTTAGTTAAAGTGATGTTTTCCTTAATTGAACCACTTAAAAGCATATTCTTTTGCATAACTGCAGAAATATTGCTTTTTAAATAACTTGTATCAATTAAGTTTAAATCATAACCTCCAATTTTAACTATTCCTTGGTGGGGTAAAATTTCTCTAGTAAGTAAATTAACAATGGTACTTTTTCCGCTACCAGTTGAACCAATTATTCCAAGTGAAGAATTAGCTTTAAGTTCAAAAGAGATATTTTTAAGAGCATCTAAATCTGGGTTATTTGGGTAAATATAAGAAACATTTTCAAAAGTAATTGATCAATTAGTTGGTTTAATTTCACTAATAACATCTTTGATTTTGCTTTCTAAATTAAGAACCTCATAAATTCTTTTAGAGCTAGCACTAGCTCTAAAAAGTTTATTCGATTCAAAACACACTTGAAAAATCCCTGAAGAAATGAGTGAAAGGTAAGCTAAAAATTGATAGATATTTCCAACTTGACTTTGGATGTTGCTATTTGTATAATTTTTAGCCATAATTCCAAAAATTATAAATACTAGAATATTTCCAATTGCAATGCAAGCGTGAATAATGGGTCACGCAAGTGAATCTCTAAAAGATACTTTGTAATTTAAATTAAGTAAGTTATTATTTTCTTTTTGATAGTGCTCAAAGCGAGTTTGTTCTAAGTTATAACCTTTAATAAGTTCAATTCCGTTGATATCTTCTTTGGCATTATTTGCTAATTTATCTAAAATATAATTTTCCTTTCTAAATAAAGGAAAAAGAAATTTAATCGCTACAACCGAACCAATAATTACGATTGGAATATTTACAAAAATGGCAATTGATAAGTTTAAATCTAGATTTAATGAGAAAAATAAACCTCAAATAATCAAGAATAAACCATTAAATAAAGAACGACATAAAACATAAAAACCGGCATTGATTTTACCAATATCATTTCCAAAATAATTAATGATTGTAGCTTGTGAAAGCTCAGTAATATCATCTTTGCTTAAGTGAATAATTTTGTCAAATAGTTTTAATCTAATTAAATGACGAATGTGACTAATTGTATATTCACATAATCTTTGTGAAGTAAATCATAAAATCAAATTAAGAAGTCCAGAAGTAAGAACTAAAATAATTAAAAATTGATACACACTTAAAGACGAAGGTGGATAAATTTGTCAATGAAAAATTCTAACAACTTCAATTGTCTTGTTATGATCAATCATTATAATAAATTGCTTTATAAACTGCGGAATTCACATTTCAAAAAAACTCGGCAGAATTGAAATTAAAGCACAAAGCAAAATTCTTAGCTTTGTTTTTGTATTTAATAAATTCAAAATTCTAATCATAATTAAATATTATAAACATTTCAAATGAATTAAATTAGTTCATATTTTTCCTTATAACATTAAAATTTGTGTTTGTAAATTCTCTATCAATAAAAAGAAAAATCATTTAAAAAAATTTAAAAAATTCGGGCTCGCTTTTACTTAAAAGCTCGCCTTTTTTTGTCTTTTTGGAAAAAATAGACAATTTTGCTTAATTTATTTTTTGCATTTAGACAAAAACGCCTTATTCTTAGCTAATTTCGTCTTTTCGGGTCACTTCTTTTTTTTTTTTTTTGTTTTAATAAAAATGAAAAAGATTACTTGAGAAAGGGAAAATATGATTAGAAAATTAATTAAACTTTCACCTGTTGTTTTAACAGGTAGTTTCTTACCATTTATGGTAGCGTGTAATGATAAAAATAATGCAGGTGATAATGGAGAAAAGAGTGGAGATAATAATGGTTCAAGTATTACTAACACCCAGCAAGATAATTCTAATGTTAGAATTTTAAAAGAGTTTCAAACTCAAAACCAAATTACACTTACAAAAAAATTAGCGGAAAAAAATTGAAACCCAGAAGAAAAAAACTTATTAAAACAATACTCTTTATACAAAGAAACTTATGTAAATTATTTTTTACAACTAACAGACATTGTTTTTAAATTACCCGCTTACATTGAAAAAGTTTATAACGACCCAAATTTACTACAAAGAAATAGAAATTTTATGTTTAATAAACTTTATAGTGAAGATGGAAACGAACTTGATAAAAAAATAAGAAAATTTAAACAAACTCTTATTGAAAACATTAAAAATGCTACAATTATTCAAAAAAATAGATTTAAAACTACATCGCTTCCTTATGCAGATGTATTTGAATTTACTTATTTTGATTTTAGAACTGAAAGTGGAAATCAAAATTTAACCGTCCAGGAGTTAAATAACACCCGTTGATACTACCAACCAATTAATTATTCAATTGTAAATCAATTTACAAGTCTAATTTACTGTCTTTTTCCTACCGAAATTGATGTTTTTGTAAATGATAATAATCTTAAAGAAATTCTCAAACAAATAATCATTAGTGAAGATAGAATGGTTAGAATAGAAAAAAAATTAAACCTTGTAAATAAAACCAAAAAAACATTTTATGTAAAAGAAAATGGAGAAATTAAAGAACAATACTTTGATAGTGTTTTTGGAGAAAATGTTTCTTTATTAAACGGTTTTTTAGATAGTTTAGATTTACCTATTGCGGACTAATACTATAAATAATAAAGGAAATAAAAATTATGAAACTTAAAAACTTATGAAAACCACTTGTCTTTTTACTTACCCTTTTCGGGGGGGGTATTTAGTAGTTGTATGGTTGTTTAAAACAAAATTACCAATTGTGAAAGTTATTATTATAATTTGACTAACTAAAATAGGGCGCGAAAAGTAGACAAAAAAGTTTAATTTGCAAAGAAACCTCAATAGTTTTGAGGTGTCTTTGTGGTTTTCCTAACTTTGACACTTTGGTCTTTTTTAAGACTTTTTGAATTTCTTAATATATTACATATATTAAGAAATTTTTTATTTTTTTATTTCATATATAGTAAATATATGGTATAATGTGGTAAAAAGGACAAATTATGGCATCAGTACAAATCATCAAAAAGAATAAAACACAATATGTAAGAATCGTAGAATCATATTGAGATAAAGAAACTAAAAAACCAAAAATTAGAGAAGTAAAATTTTTAGGTAAATTAGAAGATCTTACAAAAGATAATCCAAACTTCATTGAAGAATTAAAAGAATCTGTTAGTTCAAAGAAAAATCAAAAACAAAAAGATAGAAACGAACAAATTTTACAAATCATGAATTCTTTAAAATTGGACAAATTTAAAGGAACAGAAATTAAAGGATATGGAAATTTAGTTTACGAAGAAATCATAAATTATCTAGAATTACCAAATTTCTTAAATGACTTACAAAAGAAAAATAGTAGGTCAAAATATGACCTAGCATCAATTACAAAAATGCTAATTTTAACAAGAATTTTAGAACCATCTTCTAAAAGAAGTTCAGTTGAAAAAATTAAAAAATATTGATACAAATTTGATGATAGTTTGAAAGACATTTATAGATCACTTGAGTTTTTACAGGATAAAAAAGCGGATATTTTAAAACATTTAAATGAACAATTTGTAGACAAAATTAACAGAAATTTAACATTCTGTTTCTATGACGTTACAACTGTTTATTTTGAAAGTTTTATACCTGATGAACTTAGAAAATTTGGTTTTTCAAAAGACAATAAAGTTAACCAAACTCAAGTTGTTTTAGGTCTTTTAATCGACGATATGGGAATACCGATTTATTATGATTTATTCCCTGGAAACACATCTGATTTCTTGACTTTAAAACCTGTTTTAGAGAATATAAAAAGAGACTTAGGTATAGATAAAATTACTATTGTTGCAGATAGAGGTTTAAACTCAAAAAGTAACTTATTAGCCATAAAACAAGCAGGATACGATTACATAATGGCTTACAAAATCAAAGGTAAAGAAAATAAAATTGAAGGAATTTATGATCTTGATACATATAAAATGATGTATGAAGAATTCAGTGTGAAAAAACAAGATCACAAAGAGCTTTTTAAATCTAATAATACCTTTTATGAAATTGACAATAAACTGATTTTAACTTTCTCTGGAAAGAGACAAAGAAAAGATAAAAAAGATCGTGAAAGACTTATTAAAAAAGCTGAAAAATTACTCAATTTATCAGCTATAAAATCAGAAATGAAAAGAGGTGGTAAGAAGTATTTAAAACTTTCAGCTAACGAAGTTGAGTTAGATCATCAAGCGATTTTGAAAGATGAAGCCGCAGATGGATTTTATGGAATTTTAACATCTCATGAAGATATGGATGAAATGGAAATTATTGAACAATATTCAAAACTTTGAAAAATAGAAGAAAGTTTTAGAGTGATGAAAACAAACTTTGAAGTAAGACCAATTTATCTTTCAACTGAAAAGACAATCAAAGGACATTTTTTAATTTGCTTCCTTGCACTCACGATTCAAAGATATTTAGAATTTGTTCTTGAATATTGTGGTTATCCGCTTCCTACGAATAAAATAATTGAATCAATTAAAAATCAAAAATTATCAATTATCCCAGAAATAAATACTTATATTAAATCAGAAGAATCTGAAGAGTTCAAAACTATATTAAAAGTTCTTGGACTTAAACCAATTGAAACTATTGGTAAATGTGAAGACGTAAAATTTACTATATAGGAATTGTGATATAAAAACGACGAATAGCTCTATATTGTAGGGTTATTCGTCGTTTTAAGTTTTAAAAGTGTCAAACTTAGGAGTAGACAAAAAAGTTTAATTTGCAAAGAAACCTCAATAGTTTTGAGGTGTCTTTGTGGTTTTTAATAATCATATTAATATTTTATTTTCATCTAAATTATAACTAATCAAAAAAATGTAATTTTTCAAGAAATGAAATATTTCTTAAATAATAGTTTTCTTTGTTTTTAAAACAATTTACTTATTTAATTTATTTTTGTATTTGCTTTGAAAAACCACAATAAAAAGCTTGGCATTTAGCCTTTCTTTTTATTGTGGTTTTAAATTCCTTCTTTTGCAATGAAACTTAAAATCAGACGTTTGTTTTTACAATTTATAAAATATTTTAAAGTTCTATATTCATAAAATTATTATCTATTTCTTTAAGCTTATTTTGTATTTCTTTTTTTGTTTTTTCCTCTTCTTCACTTAGACCTTCAAGTTTCGATAACCCATTTAACAATTGATCATTCTCAATTAAATTTAGTTGATTCAATATGTTATCTCTATCATTATTTGTATCAACCTGTTGATACAACTCTATAAACTCTTTTATAAATTTGTTTTCTATTAAAAGCTGAAAATTTTTTATATTAATTGATAATTTACCTTTTTTGATAATAGTTTTCAGCTTTTCCAATGAAAAACTAGCTTTAGAAATAACTAATTTATAGTCGATAAGTTGTAATACAAATTCAAGTAATTTTCCCTTAGTTTCATTGTTATTAATAATGTTATGTAAAAGTTTTGTGTTATTTTTATCTAAGTATTCGGTGTAATTTTTTTCATTTATATTATTGGTAAGGTATTGAATAAAGGCATTGCTTAATTCATTTTGATTTGAAACATATAAATTAAAATTTTCTTTGTTAAATAAAATACAATTATTAGAAAACAAAATGTCCAATATTTGTGTTTCTGATTTTCAGTTTGTAAAGTCAGAGAGACTTTTTAAAACTTTTTCATTTTTATTGCATTTTTCAACATATTTAAGTTTATATTTTCAATTTAAATCAGAATCTAGTACACGCTTTAAGACATCTTCTCCATTAGAGTGATAAGAGTAATTATTAGACTTTGTATAATTAATGAAAAGTGAAAAAGAATTATCATCAAAAAATTTCCAAAATTTTTTTAAAAATGAATTTTTTTCTTTGTTTTCAAAAAGTACTTTAAATAGATTTTTCATTGTTATTTCTGTTTCTTTTTCTTTGATATTATTTTTCAATATATCCATAAAATCATTTATGTTGTAAGATAAAAGTTTTTTTGATATCAATTTTTCTATTTGTTCATTATCTAAATCCAAATAAGATAAATTAAAAAATTTAATAGAATAATCTCTAATTTCATTAATTTTGTTTTTAATTTCTTTTTTAAATTCTTTTTCAAAAAAATTGCAATTTATATGAAGTTTCTTATTCTTTATGAAATCAGGAAATTCTTTAAATATGTTTATAAAATCTTCAATTTCAAAATTTATAAAACATATTGTGAATACAAATTTAAACATTGAATGTTCATTGGTTGTAAGTGATTCTGAGTTTTTTAGATTTATTATTCAATCTTTAAATCCTTTATTTTTTTCATCATTTAACGTTTTGTTTAAAAATCAAATAATGATTTTTTGCACCTTTTTGTTGTTATTTCGAAATTCCTCGTATAAGCGTTCTAAAATGTCTTTATATTCTTTCTTAAAATTATCTAATATCAATTCTATTTTATCCTGTTCATCATCCCCTAATGATTCTAATATATCGATATTCAATATTGATATAGTTTTAAAGTGTTTATTTCTCAGTCTCCATATAACTTCTTCCACCTTTTCAAATTTAATGTCTGTTTTGAATAATTTATCAGGATTTTCTTTTACATGTTTAATAAAAAGTTCGTTATTTCTGTTTTGAGTTTGTTTGTAAAAAGTACTTACATAATATTCGAAAGATTCATCAAAATATTTATTTTCTACGATCATTCTTAGAAAATCTTTAATTTTTTCATCTTCGTTTATAGAAGATATTTTTTCTATCACTTTTTCATTATTGTGAGAGAGATCTTTTCAAATTTCATAAATTATGCCTTCTCTTTTAAAAAATAATTCAAAACTTTGGGGCATCAAGTTCTTTAAAATTATTATAGTGATCAATTTATCTGTTTCAATATTATTGCTAGAATTATTGTTAATTTTTGTGTCGTTTGTATTTATAGCCAATATATCTTTATAAATATAGAATTCATTTAATATGTTATTTAAAATTCTCATGTCGCTAATATATTCAGATAAATAAAAAATAGTTTTTTCTTTTACCCCATCATCAATTAGCGTTCTTAGTTTATCACTAGAACTCATAAAATCAGCAACAGGAATTATTGGTATTATAAAATCAAAAAACTTCACATTTTCTTCAGAAGAAAACATAGATCCTTTTGCTAAATAAATAAATTTGACAACGTTTTTATTTTGGGGGCTAAATAAATTAAAATTTCTTTTTCTTCCAAAAACATTCTCTTTATATTTATTAATTAAAAAATTTAATTCTCTTAATTTGACGAATATATCAACATTGTTATTACGATCCAAATCCTCTATTATTACAATGTCGGATTTGGAATTTGCTATCAAATAAACAATTTCTCTTATATCTTTGTCGAATATTGTTTCGTCGTTTTTTTCTAAATCGTTTATTTTTGCTTCCGCACCTTTAAAACTTAATTTTGAAATCTTTAAGATTTTCTTTTTAAAAAATATGAAAATGAAAAAGGAAATAGGTATTAAAAAAGAAATAGCGCACAAAATTATCAAATTATTTGTATCTTGTCAATGAAACAAATTATTTCAATAATCTTTATAAAATCATAAAATAAGTGAAAATATAAACGATATGGTTAATATAGTGTAAAAAAATATTTGAATTCGTGGTTTATTTATTTTAAAAGAATATTTACTCAGGAAAATTCTCTTTGGTTCTACCTGAGATAAAATTTGATTAATAATTTGTTTTTCCAATCTATTTTCATTATTCAATTCATTTATTTCTTTATCTGCATTGTTTGTCTTATCGTTTGAAGAAAAATGAGGTAAAGAAATAGTTATAACATTTTTAATATTATTTTCTTTTATATAAGTGTTTATGAAACTAGATTTTCCCGCTCCATAATGTCCAATGATCCCGATATTCGTAATATCATCATTATTTAAAGCATGGTCTAAAGCGTTTTTACATTTAGAAAAAGAGGTTTTCATTTCTTCTTTATCTAAAATTTTGGGAGAAAGAGCGAAAAAAGTATTTTTGTCTTTTTTATTATCCATAATCAATTCCTTTTTAATTTTCAATATTATTCAATAATAAAATTATACTTTAGCTATATTAAGGATGAGAAAATAAAAAAGTGATTTTAAAACAATTTGGCCTATAAATAATAAAAATGAATTAATATTCTGTTTTAAAATCTATATTTTTCAGAAATATAGATAATTTTAATTTAAAAATATTTTTCAATTTTGTAGAAAGCGCCTTATTTTTAGTGTTATAAGTGAAGCTATGCACGCTTTTTTTTGTTTTAATAAAAATAAGAATTATTTCTAAAAGGAGAAAGAAAAATGAAATTAAAATCATTGTTAAAATTAGCACCTATCGTTTTGGGAAGTAGCGCTTTTTCTTTTATTGTTAGTTGTAATAAAAATAATAATGAAAATAACAAAGAAATATCAAATAAGCTTTATTTAGAATGAGAAAAAGAAAGTGAAAAATCACTTAATTTTAAATTAAGGGAAACAATATGAAGCCATGAAGAAAGAAAACTTATAAAAGAGTATTATGTTTATAAAAATAAGTTTACTAAGACTATGTTTGAATTTGTCGATTTAGTTGTAGAAATTGTTAAATTTATTGAAAAATCAAAAATAAATACTAATATTGATTCTAAAATTAAAAAGTTTTATAACGATTATTTACAAGAAAATATGACTTGAGAGGAAGAAGAATCTTGAAATGTATTAAAAAATATACTTAATGATTATTCCAATGCAACACAAGAACAGATTAACCAAATGAAACTTGATTATTCACCATACGCTGATGTGTTCCAATTTTCTTATGTACATTTCCCTCAAAATATTAAGATTAAGAAATGAAACCTTATCGATTGAATAGGATATGAAGAATTAACGCATATTATTATTGGGCATTTTAAACGTATTACTTTATTGTTATTTACTTATAATGAAAATGAAAATAAATTTCTTTTCATTAATAAAGATGCTGAAAAACTATTTAAACAAAGATTAATTGATTTGTCTAACGACTTTTATTTATGTTTTGAAAAAATAAGTGAAATTCACAATACTGTTCATAATTACTTCCTTAGAAATAAAAGCGAATCATTTGATGACGACAAAATAGGTGGTCGTGGTTATATCGATTTTAAAGGAAAAATGGAATCAAATATTCGTATTTTTAGAATGTTAGTTAATGAATTTGTTTTAAATGAGTCATTTTATACAAATTAATGAGAATTTTTAAATTTTAATTCTTGTTAAACCTTTGATACTTTATAGCATAAAGCTTTAAAGTAGGTTAATTGCATATACATTGATTCAGAACTTGGTTGTAGGTTGTATTGCAATGCGGGCGGGTTCAAAAACAAAAGAAAAAATGTATGGATAAATGCTACGCTTTTTTCTGTATTTTTGTTTCCTTTGTTTTTGCATTTTTTATAAAGGAACAAATAGTTAATGGAAAAGAAATTTATTTTAAAAACAATGGTAAAGCAGTGTTTATTCAAGAGATATTTTACTTCTATTAAAAATTAAAGATTTTTTAAAAGGCATAATTCACAAATAAATGAAAAAGAACAAATAAAAGAGAAAAATGCAACAAAAACACCATTCCCTTTTGCGTTGGGAGCGGCGTTTTTGTTGTTATGGGACTTACACCGAAGCCACAAATACAAGAGTTACAAAATTTTTAATCTATATTTGTGTTTCATTATTAAGTTATTATTTTGCTAAAGATAAAGATTTTTTATATAAAAATAAATTGAAAACTAATGGTGCTAAGGTGGATAAAATTAAAATAGATTCAAAAAATATAACACCGTCAAGTCCAGCGAATGGTCAATTGTCTGTTAAATAATTACCAACAGTGTGGAAAATTAAATAACCTATAAATAAAGAAATTCATATAAAAATCATAGCTATATTTGTTTTTTTGTAAAGTTTGAAATCAGCAATATTTTCGTCTTTTACTTTTAACAAGAAAATACCAAACGTAAAAAGATATAACAATTTAGTTTTTCAAGAACCAAAAGAACTTATTAATGGTATTTTAGCAATAATTAATGTTAAAACGGCAAAAACATAAAAACAAAATGTAAGCGTAATTAAAAATGTAAATCATCCTTCATGGGTCTCATTTATTTTTATTCCGTAAATCATATATATTAAAAAACCCACTGTTAATAAAAGAAAAATTATTGATTGTAAGGCACAAAAATGAATAACTAATCTTTTATTGGTATTTTGCTTTAAATTGATCATAAGAAATTACCTCGTTTTTGAAATTAAAAGCTTTTCTTGTTTCTTTTTTGAATTGATCTTTAACTTTAAATGAGTATCAATATGATGGACTTATTCATCCTCAAACGTCAGATTTATTTATAATTCTTTCTGAGTTTCTGCCATTAGGTCAACCATAGTGAGTTAAATATTTTCTTGTTTTAGAATTTCAACCATATATAACAACGTTATGACCTTGTAGTTTGAATATATTAGCAAAAGAAATCATAACTGGCACTTTTTTCTCAATTAAATAATCTTCAGGGTGAGATGAATGAATTAGCGTTGCTGATCAATCAGAACGAACTTTGCTTGCAAAATTTTTACCATTTTGATTTAAAAATTTAATTAAAGCATCATTTAAAGTTTTAGCAGTCTTTACGTCTGCAGATTTTCCAGATAATTCATATAAACGATAGGCAACAGAAGATGTTGGATTTGAATAAAGATAATTTTTGTGAATAGGGCTTCCATATCAAAAATTATTACTGTTGTTTATAGGTGTTGTGTAGTATGAATCTCATTCAGAATCTGTAAAGAATCCAGAGCTACAAAATAGTTCTTGATATTCTATCATCATAGCTAGAGCGATATATTCACATAAACCGATTCTACCGTCAGTAACATAACCAATTTGGTAATCTGTTGTTTTGTGTCTAAATCACTCATATTGTTCAACAATGTGATCAAAGTAAGAGTTTAAATCACCATCAAAATGTTCACCTATAGAAGAAGGGTCAGCACTTTTTCTTACTCTTATTTTTTGATCTAATAATTTTTTTAATTCTTTTTTGTTTTCATCAATGTTTATTTTGTTTTTGTTTTGTTTATAAGTTTCTTTCAATTTTTGAATATCTGTATCAAAAATTTCTTCTTTTGTATTAATTTGATATTTTTTATAACCATTTTTTTCTATAATACCAATAATTGGTAACCAACTAAAGTTATCATTTTTATCTATTCTATCTAAAATAGTTTCAGAAATAGTAAAAGTAGATAAATTAAGAACTACAGTAGCTTTTTCAAAGAACAAAATTTTAATATGATCATCTAATTCATTGTAAAAATCTATTGATTCAATAAAGTTCATAGTTTTTTTGGTTATATTAAAAATTTCTGTTTTAGCAATTTTTATTTGATTTTCTTCTTTGAAAAGAAAATCTTCTTGTTTTTCTTCGTTAATAAAATTAGACTGTGCACTTATATTGAAACTATTTAAAGCAACAACGGAAGCTATTAAAGGAATTGCAACAAGTTTTTTAAAAGCAATTTTGTTTTTCATGTTTTCTCCTAAGTTGGTAATTTTTCCATTACCTATAATAATTATATTGTTTTATATTGGTCAATTGTTTTTATCGAGATAAAACTAGTATTTTTTAATCAAAAAATAATATTTTTTGTATAAACATTTAATTAAGCTTTGAAAAATATTAGAAAACTTTATAAGACAATGACAATAATTGTAATTAAAACGCGATTTTCAGTTGCGTTGCAACGCGTGCGAGTTCAAAAACACAAAAAAAGCATGATACACCCTAAGCTTTTTTGTGTTTTTATTTACTTGGTTTTTGCGTTTTTTTATAAAAGAACAAATAATTAATGGAAAAAACAATTTATTTTACAAACAATTGGAAAGCAGTGTTCATTCAAGAGATATTATTCTTTTATTAAAATTTTTTTAAAAGGCAGAATTCACAAATAAATTAAAAAGAAGAAATAAAGAGAAAAAACGCAATAAAAACACCATTCCTTGTTGGGTTGGGAACGGTATTTTTGTTGCGCTTGAGATTATTACATTGAAGCAACAAGACGGAAATATGATTATAAGCATATTTTTCATCCTACTTTATATTGCTTTTATTGCTTTTTAAAATCGAATCTGATTATTCATTTTCTTAATTTTTTAGGCCCTTCGTAAGTTAAAATATTTTTATTTTTCAATTTTTTAAAATTAAAATAAACACTATCTGTAGTAATAGATAATTTTTCAGAAATCTCTTTAGCTGTTACATAAGAATTATCTATTATAATTTTGATGATATCTTTTTCATTGTCAGTTAGTGATTTAAAAAGTCCATTATTATCAGAAAATAATCTTTCAAATTCTTTTTCTTTACTATCTTTTAAAAATTCTGGATGTATTTTTATAATAACCTGTGTATAGTCATCATTTTCGTTTTGTGGATAAAATTCTAATTCAGGTGATCCATTTTTTTCTAAAGATTCTTTTGCACGTTTTATTCCAGAGCCATAAGATTCTATCAACTTAAGTGCGAAAAACATATCTTTTATTTCTGTGTTAAGATATTTTCTTGTATCAAAACTCTTTTTTGTCTTTAGATCATCAATTGTAACTGGTGGAAGCGGTCTATTGTGATTTACGAAAGAGATTTCATCTTTACGAACATAAACACCAACATACTCTCTTTTGTCGTAATCTTTGTGTAAAACGGCATTAGTTATAATTTCTTCAAAAGCAGGTAATGGGAAGTTATAAATAATTTCATGTTCAATTTTATTATCTTTCCTTATAGTATAAGACTCTAAAATATTAGATTTGAAATATTCAATAGCTTGTTGAACTTGTATCCAAATAGGTCCGTCAAATTCTTTGGATGTCATTTTATCAGTACCTTCAACTTCTCTTATTATATTGACAGATGCACCATCAATAAATTCTTTTGGTTTATTCGCAAACATTAAAACGGCAAAATTTTTAGCCCTATATCCACCATAATCACTATTACTTACTAATCCTAAACAATTAGCCATTTCCAACTTAGATAAATTAATAACGTCTTCTTTTGCACGTGTTTGAACTAGATATTCTTTCATATATTCATAATTTAAATCATTTATCGTAGCTGTCGAATTTAAGCTAGAACTAAAATGATAATTTGAAAATTTTCTATTTAACTCATTTTCTTCTAATGGTGTTGCTAATTTTGTATCTCTTTCTTTTCTTACGTATTTACCAGCTTTGAGTTTTATTCCTTTTTTCTTTTCAGCAACATCAGTTGTGCGGTAAGACCCAGAAGAATTACCCTCTATAGCAACAATGAGATAGGGCTTATCGTCAATTTTGTCGCTAATAATTTCATAATTTATTGTAGGGCGAATATTCGAAAGAATCTTTTTTAATTCATTTTCAGTTGATTCTATTTGACTTTCATCTATTCCAGTGATAGGTCTTTTTGGAATTGCTTTTTCACCTGTGTTTTCATCATCAACCTCTTCTATTCCAATAAACAATAAGTTGATTTCATTGTTCATTAAATTATTAGCAAAAGCACAAGCTGTTTTAAGAATTTTGTCTTTAAAATTTATAGTTTTTTTTATATTCTATAAAACTATTTTCTATAGATCTATTATCAAGAATATTTCGTGCTATTTTTTTAATGTCCGAATGATTCATAACTTCTCCTTTTATGTCTCTGTATTTTTATATAAACAATTATTTAAATTTTAATTTATTTAAACAATGATTGAAGAATTATGTATTGGGATTGAAATTATTTTCAAAAATATTAATATTTTTGAAAAATATTACATATGTATAGTTGTAAATTTATAAATAATACTTTTTTACATATGAAATGTATTAAAACTATTATTGCTTAGTTTAATAAATTTTATAAATCATTAAAACTATAAAATAAATATTTATTCAAATATTTTAAATTTAATTATAAAAGTAGAAATATAACAATATTAATATTGTTTGTTTATTATCTTTATTTATATTTGATATTTGTTTCATTCGTGTTTCATTCGTGTTTCATTCGTGTTTCATTCGTGTTTCATTCGTGTTTCATTCGTGTTTCATTCGTGTTTCATTCGTGTTTCATTCGTGTTTCATTCGTGTTTCATTCGTGTTTCATTCGTGTTTCATTCGTGTTTCATTCGTGTTTCATTCGTGTTTCATTCGTGTTTCATTCGTGTTTCATTCGTGTTTCATTCGTGTTTCATTCGTGTTTCATTCGTGTTTCATTCGTGTTTCATTCGTGTTTCATTCGTGTTTCATTCGTGTTTCATTCGTGTTTCATTCGTGTTTCATTCGTGTTTCATTCGTGTTTCATTCGTGTTTCATTCGTGTTTCATTCGTGTTTCATTCGTGTTTCATTCGTTATAATTTCCCATTTGCTAGTATGAAGTTTTAAAGTATATTAATTTGCTATATATATATACATTCCACTAGAAAAATTATGAATATCTCTGCGTTTTAGGTTTATTTGCTTCGTCAGATTTCCAAACTATAAAAAATATTGACTAATTGTGTTTACAACTTAAAATCTTGAGAAACTAAGCTAGAAAAAAATTTTCAGCTTTATTTTTATATTTATAAATTCTCAAAATCATAAAATATAAATATTTATGAAGATTAAAAAAATTCGGGCTCGCTTTTAAACAAAAGCTCGCCCTTTTTTATCTTTTTGAAAAAATAGATATTTTTATTAAAAATATTTTTTTAATTTGGATAAAAACCACTTGTTTATTGTTGTTTTAGTCTTTTTTGTACACTTGTTTTTTTTTTTTTTTTTTTGTTTTAATAAAAATGAAAATATTGATTTAAAGAAGAGAAGTGATAAAGTCACCCGAGAAATACAGATACTTTTAAAGATTTCTCGGCTTAACAAGAAAGGAAAATCTATGATTAAAAAATTATTAAAACTTTGTCCTATGGTGCTTACAAGTGCTACTTTACCTTTTATGGTAGCATGTAATGATAAAACCATTACCAAAAATAATGGAGAAAATAATAATAGTGATAATGATGCTAGTGCAGAGACACAAAGCTTGACTTTAACAACTGCTACTATTTTTAAAGAATTTAGAACTCAAAATAGAATTACACTTGAAAATAAATTAGCAGAAAAAGAGTGAAACCTTGAACAGCAATGAAAATTAAGAGAGTATTCACATCAAAAAGGAATTTATGTACAAAGCACATTAGAATTTTTTGATTTAGTTAAAATTGTATGAAAAAATGTCTTAAAAATGTATAACAATAATGAATTTAACCAAGAAACCAAAAAACAACTTTTTGATTTATTTTTTAATAACCAAGGAGAAGAAGAATTAGTCCAAGAAAGACAAGAGCGTTTAGATAATGTTAATTTATTATTAAATGATAAGGTATTAGAAAAAATAAAACTTGCAACAATTCCTTATGCAGATGTATTTGAATTTACATACTTTCAATTTAGAAGCTTGCCTGAAACAAAAGGTTTAACAATTAATAATTTAAACGAAAGAGAGTGAGATTTACCAGTAATTAACAAAAAATTTGAAGATTATGTAGGAATTTTTAGTATTTTTACATTTATAATACACGAAAGCTGATTTGAAAAAATAAAACCTGTTATTATTGAAAAAATTACTCAAATAACAAAAGCTTATGATACTATTATAGAAATAGAGTTAGAAAAACTTGTTAAAAATAATACAAGTGAAACGTTCATTACTAATGATTTTGGTGTAAAATTTACACAAGATTTTTGAAGAAAGTTTTATGAAATACATAAACTTATAAAAAGAATTTTTGAATAAAAAATTACTTAAAAAAATAACAAAGGAAATAAAAATTATGAAACTTAAAAACTTATGAAAACCACTTATCTTTTTACTTACCCTTTTCGGGGGGTAATTAGCAGCTGTTCTAAATTAAATAACAATTCACGACATGGTAATGAAAAAGTTTATTTATACTTTGATAGACATTTTAATAATAAAACTAATGAAGAAATTAATGAAAATTCTAATAATACTGAAGGGCAACCTAAAACAAAAAGTCACGCCGTTATAGCGTGACTTTTTGGTTTCAAATTATTATTTATGATACTTAATGTTATTTACAATTGAAAAACCACGGTAAATTTGCTCAATAAGCATTACCCTAAATAATTGGTGTGGAAAAGTCATTTTTGAAAAATTCACTTTTTTTTCAAAACAAGATTCATCTACTCCATTTGATCCACCGATAACAAAAGTTGTATTATCAACATTAGTAAAAAGTGAAGCAAATTCGACTGAATCATATTGTTTGGCTTTGGTTGATAAATAAATGACATTAGAATTTTTTGGTATCTTACTTAAAATCATTTCAGTTTCTTTTTTGATTTTTAATTCAATATTATCGATTTTTTGTTCCTTTATTTCAATAACGTTGACCTTGCAGAAAAACTCAATTTTCTTGACATAATCATTAAAAAGAACTTGGTATTCTTTACTGAGTGAACCAACTGCAACAATATTAAGCTTCATTGTTTCCTTTTTTAGATTTTAAGTGGAAAAGAAGCATTTGAATATCTGCTGGATTAATTCCACTGATTCTTGAAGCTTGTCCTAAGTTAATTGGACGAATTTTTTCAAGTTTTTGTTTTGCTTCAGTAGCTATATTATTAACTTGTGAATAATCTAAATCAGCTGGAATTACAATTTTATCTAGCTTATTCATTTTATTTGCTTCTTGCTCTTGTTTTTTTATATATCCATCTAACCTTACAATTGTTGTTAATTCGTTTTTGAACTCAAAATCACCAACAACATCACTAGCAGCAACTTCAGGACGAGCAAGTACTTTTAACATACTTACACCATTTGTAATTCCGTATTTAAGAGCTAAATCACTTTTTGAAGAAACAAATGAATTTTCTAATTCAACAATTTTATCTTCAATTTTTTTGTATTTATCAAGAACCTTTTGATAATCACTATCACTAATTAACCCTACCATATGACCATATTTAGCAAGACGAATATCAGGGTTATCATTTCTAAGTAAAAGACGATATTCAGCTCTAGAAGTAAGCATACGATATGGTTCTTTAGTTCCTTTGGTTACTAAATCATCAATTAAAACACCAATATAAGCATCATTTCTTAAAAGGACAAGACCTTCTTTATTTTCCAGTTTTTGTCCTGCGTTAATCCCTGCAATAAGTCCTTGTGCAGCAGCTTCTTCATAACCACTAGTACCATTAATTTGACCTGCGGTGAAAAGATTTTCAATAATTTTGGTCTCTAAGGTAGGTTTAAGTTGAAGCGGATTAATTGCATCATACTCAATAGCATACCCTCATTTTTGAACCTCACAGTTTTCAAGTCCCGGAATAGTTCTAAGCATTTTGTCTTGAACATCAATTGGCATTGATGTTGACATACCATTAACATAAATAATGCTTCCATCAGCTGTTTCAGGTTCAAAAAACACTTGGTGTCTTTCTTTATCAGCAAACCGCATTACCTTATCTTCAACACTTGGACAATATCTAGGTCCAATTCCTTCAATTAAACCTGAATACATTGCAGAGCGATGAATATTATCTTGAATAATTTTATGTGTTTGAGCATTTGTGTAAGTTAAATAACATGAAATTTGCTTATCTAATTTCACACCAGAACGAGAAGAGAAACTTAAATATGAATCTTCTAAATTTTCTTTTTCAACTTTTGAAAAGTCAATTGAATGAGCATATACCCGAGCTGGAGTACCAGTTTTTAATCTTTGGATTTCAAAACCTAAATTATCAAGTGACTGACTTACTTTTGGTGTAGTTTTTTGATTATCAGGTCCAGAAACTGTTACTTCATCACCACGAAGAATTCTTGAATTCATGTATGTTCCAGTTGTGATCACACAAACTTTAGCATTTAAAATTCCATTTTGCTCTAAAACAATTCCAGTAAATTTATTTCCATCAGTAAGAATGTCAGTAGCAACATCTTCAATGATAGTTACATTTGGGTGTTTTGAGAGAGCTTCAAAAATGATTTGTGAGTATTTTTCTTTATCAATTTGAGCTCTAATGGCTCTAACTGCTGGCCCTTTTGATTCATTAAGCATTTTAATTTGAATCATTGCTAAATCAGAAAAATACCCTTGAACTCCTCCAAGCGCATCAATTTCACGTGTAATAATCCCTTTGGCAGGTCCTCCAATTGAAGGGTTACATGGCATCATTGCAATTCTTGTTTTATCAAAAGAAACAAGCGCAACTTTGTGCCCTTTATTTGCAAGCGCAAAAGTTGCTTCAACTCCAGCATGTCCTCCACCAATTACAACTGCTTCAAAATTTAAATTGTTATTATTCATAGTATTTATTATTTTACTAAAAAAAGATTTTTTGCTTATTTTTTCATACAAAAAAATTATTTTTTCTAGTTTTAGAAAACTAAAAAAATCAAATTAATTTATAATATAAAAACTATGAATAAATGAGTAATTTTTAGCGATGTAGATGGAACAATCTACCCATTTCCTAATAAGGAACTTTCAAATGAAATTATCAATAAAACTAAAGAATTAGCTGATAAAAACGTTCCTTTTGTAATCAACACTGGTAATGGTCCATATGAAAAAATCCAAAGATTAGCTAATGAACTTTCAGGTAGATACATTATTTGTTCAAATGGAGCCTTAATTTTTGATAACTTAGAAAAAAGAATTTTAAATATTGAATATATGCCTCTTAAAGAAGTAGAAAAAGTTTGAGAAATTTCTAATAGATTAGGAATAGGGCTTTATTATTTTGGAACTCATCAATACTACTTAAAAGATTTTACTAAGGAAAATAAGGACTTTTTAACTCGTTTTTGTGAATATGATCAGTGAAACACTGAAGGAAAAATCAACGAAGATATCCATAAAATTGAAGTATATGGAAATAGAGATGAAATTGAAAGATTTTATCAAGAAGCTTCAAAAGCTGATATTGACTTAAATATTTGCAACTTAAAAACTCACATCGAAATTACCAAAACCGGAGTTTCTAAAGCAAGCGGAATTAAATGACTTTGTGATAATATTTTTGATTGCACCCTTGAAGATGTAATGGGAATTGGTGATAGTCCAAATGATATTCCAATGCTTCAGGCTGTTGGTTATTCATATGTTATGGATAATGCTGATCCAGTTACTAAAAAAGCAGCTAAATATTACACTTCAGATGTACGTCAAAATGGACTTGCTGAAGCAATTGATGATTATTTATACCGTAGCGATTACGAATTAAAAAGAATGATTTCACAACAAAAGTCAAAAAAATAGGTAGCAAAAATGAAATATTTCATAATATTTTTAATTTGTTTATTCTTAATAACACTTGTGTTATTAAGTTTTTTACTTTTTAGAAATATTTATATGAATAAAACTTTTAACAAAATTACCAAAATCAAAAATGAAATAAATTATCTTATTTCTTATAATCTTTCAACGCTTTCAAAATACCAAAGCATTAAAAACGAAAACAAAACTTTTGATAAAACTTATGATGATCTTAATTCACTCAATCAATTTATTAGTAGCTTTGTAACTACCTTAAAAAACATTTTCGAACAAATTCAGGAGCATTATAAAAACAAGCAAATCATTCAGTTTTATCACAAAGTTAAAGAATTTAATTACAACCACAATAAATTTAAAGGTTATAATAGCAAATTTGAATCACTAACATTTGAACTTAATCAAAAATGAAACACTTTCGATAATGATTGAGATCGCCTTTTAGATGCACTCACAGAAACGCAGTATTTTCTTGATTCAAGCAAGGAATTTATTCCTAATACTTACGAAAAAGCAATTGTGCTTAATTATGAATACCGCTCTAATTTAACTAGTTTTAAGAACCTAAGAAAAAGTGGAAATTTTAAAGATACTAATCAGCAAATGATTGAATTTTCAAAGCAAATTCAGCAATATATTCAAATTTGTGATTCGCTTAAAAAATTAGACTGAATTTTGTTTGTCGCACTTCCAAGTCAAATTAAATTTCTTAAAAATAAATCTAATTCTTATGATCATAAATTTTATGATAATTTATCCAAAGAAGTTCTAAGCTTGCAAAATGAATGAAACGAACTTTCTTATAACCAAATCATCCATAAAATTAAAGCAATTTATCAACTCCTTTTTGAAATAGCAAGGGAAAATCATAATAAAAACTTAGTTGAATCTTTTAATGAAAATAACGCTCATTTTTTAGAAACTATTATAAAAGAGATTCAAGAAGATAAAATTGATCAAAATGTAGTTAATGAGCTAAAAAACATTGCTAAAAGCATTTCTATAGCTAAAAATTACTCAAAGAATCTAAGTTTATACAAAGAATTTATTGACAAAGCTTCAAATGCATTCCAAAATAGACAGAACAAAGAAATAAAGCGCAGCTCCTACTTTCACAAAATGCAAGCTTTTAATATTGAAGTATTACAAACCATATCTTTATATAAAGAATTAATTGAAGATAAAAATTGAACCAGCAGTTTTAAAGCAAGAAAAATAAAGCTTGAACTAGATAATTTTTACCAAGAAAATTTATTAAAATTAACTAAAGAAACAGTGATTAATCTTAGTGAAAATAAATACAAATGAAACAACTGAGTTGATCTAATTTCACAGGGAATTAAAATTGTAAGTGAAAATTCAGCTTACAAAAAATTAATTAATGAACTGAGAAAAGTTTTAACTAATAAATATCAATATTCAGCTAAAAAAAGCGAATCTATTAATCAAATTTTCACATTAGCTCAAAACGAATTAAAAAACAATGATTATAAAATGCTTTATCGTGATTTAAAAGATAAACTTAAGGAGAAAAAATATGTATAACAAGATTTTAATTAGATACGGAGAACTTGTTCTTAAAAAGAAAAATCGAAAAACTTTCATTAAAACATTAGAGCAAAACATCCAACACATCACTGGTGAAAAACCACAAGTAGAATTTGATCGTATGTACCTAAATTACAATGAAGAAAATTTAAAAAACTTAAATTATGTTTTTGGAATTAGTTCATATTCTCCAGTGGTTGTAGTTGAAAATGATATTGAAGTTTTTCAAGCAACTATTTTAAAAATGGTTGAACCAACATCTAAAACATTCAAAATTGCAGCGCGTAGAAACTTTAAAAAATTTGAATTAACTTCAGATCAAATTAATCACGCTTTAGGTGGTTTTGTTCTTAAAAATACCCAAATGAAAGTTGATGTTCATAATCCAGATCAAACTTTTTATGTTGAAGTTAGAAATGGACGTACCTATATTTTTTCAAAATATATAAATGGACTTGGAGGACTTCCTGTTGGTGTATCTGGAAGAATATTGCATCTTATTAGTGGTGGATTTGACTCTCCAGTAGCTGCTTACGAGCTTATGAAGCGTGGGCTTAAAGTGGATTTTTTAACTTTTATCACACCACCACAAACTGATCAAAGAACAATTGAAAAAATTTCAAATTTAACTAAAGTACTTGCTAAATATCAACGTTCATCAACTCTTTTTGTTTGCGATTATAGCGAGCTTATGAACTACATTTCTTTTGTTTCTAAAGAATCATATAAAATCACTTTAATGCGTCGTAGTTTTTATCGAATTGCTGAAAAAATGGCTCTTAAAAAAAGTTATTTAGCTGTTTCAAATGGTGATAATCTTGGTCAAGTTGCTTCACAAACACTTGAATCACTTGCTACAATCGGAAATGCAACTTCAATTCAAATTTTCCGACCACTTCTTACTTTTGATAAAAATGAAGTTATTGATATTGCACGTAGAATTGGTACTCATGATATTTCGATTATTAAAGCTAATGAAACTTGTGAGTTATTTGCTCCTAAAGAACCTGTCACTAAACCTTCTTTACAAACTGCTTTAGAGCTTGAAAAAGAGCTTTATAACTTACCAGAAATGGAGCAAGAAGCTTTTGAAAATGGTATTGATATATTAAATTTTAAATATAGAGATTAAAGAAAATTGCGAGCAGTTATTGCTTGTAATTTTTATAATTTATTTATTTAATTTTTCAATTCTCAATATGGTTGATATATAATATAAATGTATCTAATATTCTTGTTAGATATCTATATAACTGTAATTAAGTTTTTAACTTAATATTGCGCGCGGGTTCCATGCGCAAACCTGTTGATACGGTCCTTTATATGTGTATTTTATAGTATCATAACAAAATCCTGAACCCAAAAAGAGGCAAGTGATTGTCTCTTTTTTATTCAAGTTTTATTTGTGTATACTAAGTTATATGAAAAACGAATAACTCTATTATCTAGGGTTATTCGTTGTTTTATAAAAGTATAATTTAATAAATAAAAGCTTCTTTTTCTTTAACAGGAAAAGCTTCTAACATTTCTTTTGTAACTTTATCAAAGTATTCATAATTAATATGATCAATTATTTTAAAGAAGTTTTGGAACTGCTCTAAACTTCTTTTGATTTTATCTTTGATAATTTCTAATTGGGATGCAAATTCTAAGGAATAAATATTGTGGACAAAGTATGAAAGAAGTGAACGCGAATCCATGTAAAAATCTACAAAATCATGACAAATATCACTTGATTGAAAGAGTTTTGTAAGTTCATCTTTATAAATTTCTATATCAGTAAGATGACTAAATACTTTTTCATTTGGAACGTTATAAAAAAGCTTTTTGCGATTTTCAGACATAATCACTTCTTTATCTAACCCAAGTTGTTCTCTATTAGTTTCATCTAATGGTATGTTAAAGAAACTTAAAAAGAAAAGCTTTTCATCATTTTTGTTTAAGATTGTAAAATCACTTCTATATTCATTGATTTCTTCTTGTTTATCTTTAATATTTGATCTTGGTCTTTCTAAGCAAATTTTAAAAATTGAATTCAGCTGTTCTTGGATATATTCATCTTTTGATTTGTCTTTGTTTTTCAAAATAGTTTGTAAAAGTGCTAATTTTATAAAATATTCAGAAATGGTCCGGATGGCAGATACAACAGCATTAAGAAAGAACTTAGATTCATCAATTTGAGTATTATGAATGATTTGATTGAGCAAGTTTTCAATTGGTTTATACTTTTTGAATTTAGTTTTTAAAAATTTACTTATTTTTTCAGCAATTTCTAATTCACTCATTCGATAATCCACCACTTTTTTGACATTATCATTTTTGACATTTCTTTTAATATCTAAAAGCTTAGAAAGAGGGAAGTCTCAAAAATGTTTAATAAACTCATAAGTTTTCATTCTAAAATCAGGATCGTTGAAAATAGCACAAAAAATTGCTTTTTTATCTGGATTTTGATTATCTTGTTTATCTAAATAAACTTTATAAACAAATCTTTGAATTTTTTCAATCGGATAACCTTTGTAATTTGATGCATTGTAAAATTCTCTTTTAGCTTCATTAAATTTAACATCAATATTACTTTTATAATCAAAATCTTTACGTACTTTAATAGCTGTTTTTTTAAGCAATTCAAGCGTTTTATGTTTATTTAAATCTTCGTGTCTAAGCTCTAAAAAATGCTCAACAAATTCTTGTTCAATTACATAATCAGAGAAGTTGTTATTAGCTAATTGAATAAATCAGCAAGCATTTAAATATAAATTATAAAGTGAATTTACACTCATATTAAAACGCGCTAAAACTAATTCTTTTTTAGCTTCTAAATCCTGTTTATCGTAAATGCTCTCATTTACAAACAAATAGTAAATATCAAGATAAAGAAGTAATTCATTTCATTTTTGATATCCTGCCAGAATTATTCCATGCTTCTTAAATAATGAATTCGAAATTTCTTCATTGCTTTTATGAACCTTAATTTGGCTTTCTAATAACTCAAAATCAGTAAAAGGTTTATTAGGTTCTATTTGATCTAAAAAATCTTTTAAAACCTTTATTTTCTTAGATTTTTCTTCACTCACTTTTCAGAATAATTTATCTATATTTTGCGCGTATTCATCATAATTTGCAATGATTTTTAAAACTGCTACTCTTCTATTTCCTTCAATTACAATGAATTTATCTTCATCTTTTTGAATAACTTCAATAAAATCAGAATTAGGTAATCATTTGATATTGATTGAATTAAAAAGTTCAATAAAACTTTCTTTGTTTTCATAAATTAAATTAGCAATTTCGCTCATTTCTTGGTCAAGGTTATATCTAAAATTAGCACTTTTTGAACGCTTAATATAATCAAAATTAAACTCGTTAATAATTTCAAATCTTGGATTTCAAAGTCCAAGTTCTAATTTATTTAATAACTCTTTATTACCTATCATTAGACACCACCTTATTTTATTTCCTTATTATCTATCTCAATTATATTACCTTTAAACGCGTGCTTAAGTAAAATCCAAAAATTAATTGATAAATACCTTTTAAATATTAAACCTTTCATTTCCCCACTTACTTTTACTATATAGGAAATTTAATATAAAAATAACGAATATAACTATTTTCTAGATTTATTCGTTATTTTGATCTCAAAAGTGTCAAACTATTCATCAGATTTTTCAAGTGAATAAATATCTTGAATTAAAGCAATGATTGCTTTATTTCTGTTTTCAATTTTTTCTTTAGTTCACTCTTTCTCAATTTTGAGAATTTCAATTTTTTTATCATAGTTTTTATATTGATTTTCAAATAATTCTGGTAATTTATCTAAATATTTATCTTTTACTTCTTTAATTGTGAATTTCACACCTGTAAAAGACATCATCGATTTTTCCGTATGTTTATATAATTTTTCATATTTCTCAGCAGGAGGGTTATTTTTCCCTTTGTTGTTTGCTTGCATATTTAAGATAAAACCATTACCAATAGAATCGATTAAATTAGAGTCTTTTTGTGCTTGTTCTATTTCGTCGTCTTTTGAATCCTCTTTTATTTTTCTAGAATAAAAATGCTCTCAACTTGAATTTTCACTAAATAAATTTAAGAATTTTGTTAATTCCGAATTATCTTTTAAATAGCTTCAATTTGGAAAATTATTAAAATCATTCATTAAAAAACATTCAACTCTTCTTATAAGCATTATGTAGTCTTTATTACTACTTGTAGTTCTTTTGGATGGTTCTGAAAGTCTATTTTCTATATCTTTAGCAAAAGTACTAATTATTTCTTTAAATGTACTTTGCGGATTAATTCATTTATAAAGTTCATTTCTT
The DNA here is from genome assembly GCF_012220205.1 of Mycoplasmopsis gallinacea. Classification (NCBI taxonomy): domain Bacteria; kingdom Bacillati; phylum Mycoplasmatota; order Mycoplasmoidales; family Metamycoplasmataceae; genus Mycoplasmopsis; species Mycoplasmopsis gallinacea. Next base: position 971,794 of record NZ_CP047225.1, read on the forward strand.
AAATCTTCAATATTTTCAATATTATCGCTACCATCATGATGTTGAATTTTATCAGCTCAACGTTTAACAATATCCCTAATTGATTGACCTTCGAAGTAACTTGTTTTTCAAATTCATCTAAATCTTTCGATTTCAAAAAGTCATCTTATAGCTTTATTGAAGTTGGTTAAATTATCATCTTTAGATGCAAATTCATTAAAACTTATGATATTAAATTTTTGTAAGATACTATAAACAATTAAAAATAAAACTGTTGTATCAGCAACTTTAGTAAGGCACATAAAAGGGAAAACAGAAATTAACATATGTTTGTTTACTTCGCTAATTTCTTTAGCAAATAGCATTTTCTGCGAATCAAATAATTTCTCTAATTCATTAGTATTTTCAGTTAATATGAATTTAAAAATTCAAAGATCTTTCGAAATCACATCTAAAAACTTTTGAAAGTCTCCATTAAATTCTTTATGTTTAGTTTCAATGAATTTTTTGAGAATGTAATAAACTTTATATTCATTATTTCTTTCACTATCACAGTTAAGATTGTGTTTGTAATTAATAAAATTAGCAAAAATTTCAATTTTCTTATCATCTTCGATAGTTTCATCGTTTTTTACTTTATAAAAATGCTCTGATATATTTTTCTTAAAACTTTTTACACAACCAGGATAATTGTAAGGGTCTCAAAGTTTATAAATTAATGAATTAATTAAATCGATATTATTTAATCTTTGACTAAGCAGGTTCATTTTTTCAAAAATTTTATCTTCATACTTGCTTTGCACAAACATAATGTTGAAATAAAGATTCTCAAGGAAAACCTTAGTTAATTTTTCAATTTTTTCCTTATTAAACCCAATTTTACTATTTAAAATGTTTCAAATGTGATCTAAATTATTCTTTATTTTAGATTTAAACTCTTTTTCAATATCAGGTACAAAAACTTTCCTAATTTTTTTAATATCGCTTGAAAATAGTGATTTTAAGTATTGATATGATTCTGATTCTTCGTAATCTCTAAGATTCATTCAATGTTTTTTGTTTTTGAACATATCAACAAAAACTTCAGGAATAAGAATTTTATCTTCATTATGAACATTATAATGAAGAATCATTTTATATAGCGCATATGAAAACAAAATCAATGTCATTGTTCTTTGTTGTCCATCAACAATGTTTAAAGTGTTGTTTATTTGTGAAAATGTTATAGAACCTAAGAAATGTTTTTTATTTTCTTCTTCAATTAAGGCTTCGATATCTTCAAATAAAATATCAATTAATCTTTCATTTCAAGAATAATTTCTTTGATATAAAGGTAAGAATATTTCGTTTTTTATAGTAGAAAAATGAAGTAAATAGTTTAAATTGAACACAAAAGATTTAAATGGTGTATTATCATCAACTATATTTGAGGAACTATCTAAATTTCCATTGAATTCGTAAAAACCATTTGTATAACCTAATTTCTCAGGAGCAAAACTAGAATAATCAAAATGTAGTATTTCTTGATCTTTTTGTTTTTCTTTTATCCCTAATGCTGTGATAAATTTATCTAAAATTAATTTCACATTAAACGGATTTTTTCCAGTGCAAATATAATTACAAAATTCACCTCAACGCTTTATTACATTAGCAGATTTATTTTTCTTGTTCAAATATTCATTAATTAAATTGTAGTAACTATCTCCAAAATTCTCTATAAAGTTTTTGCTAAATGATAAAAGAATTGAATTCATTCAATTACTATCACTTATATCATAAAAAATTTCTCTTTGATTATTAGTTAAATAGCTTACAAAGTCAACTTGTTTTGATTTAGTTTCCTTTTTCTTAGCATTGTAATCATTAATGATATCTATATAACGATTTAATTTATTGGTGATTTTTTCAAAAATATATTCTCTAGTTGTATTTTCTCAATTCGAAATTGGATCGTCCTTTAATTTTTCGATAAATTCGTTTTTTAAATAAAAAATGGCTGGTTCCTTATCTTTTGAATTTGTTTCTAAAATGTCGCAAATTTTTAAAAATTGCACAACTTGGTTTAAAGTGCTCTCTGATAAGTCTTTTTTGTAAAATTCAAACTCTTCTTCAGTGCCATCTTTATAAACAATTGCATTTATTGTTAAATGATTTATTAAATTGCCATTTATATAATCATTTGAAATATGAGAATTGTGAAGTCATTTTAAAATCGCGTTGTCGAAATATCCTTGTACATTTGTACCGATATCTCAAATTTCAGTTAAGAACTTTTCTTTACTTTTTTTCGCCATTTTTATCCCCTTTATTATTTAATACATGAATATTTCAAATTGCTTCAAAAATCCTTTTTAAAACATTTACATCAATTGAATTTCCTGCTTGTCTTCATAATGCTTCTTTAGTTAAAATTCCGCTATTTATAAATGGTTTTAACTTGTTAAAATCCTTATCTTCAAATCCCATAATTTTGTAACTTTCTCTTGGCGAAACAAACCTATAATCGAGCTTTTTAGGGTTATTTGCTTTTAAATTTAAATATCCAACATTTGGAATCCGATCTTGCTTAGTAGTTAGTGTGTTAATGGTGTATTTGTTTTTATGCGCAAATTCTAGGTCATTTAGATCTCTTCCTTCATTAATCATTCTTACTCTGGAAGGTGTTTTATTAACTAAATAATTGTTTAACTCTTCAAGATTTTTATTATTTAAATCAAAGATTTTATGATACTCTTTTTTCCTTTGCTCTAAGGTAGTTAATTTATGCTTGCTACCTAAAGAAAGCAAGTATTCTTTATATTCAGCATCATTTTTAAAAGGGGTTTTGATACCTTTAAGCACGCTAATAGCAAAAACCCTTTCTCTTTTTTGGAGCGACCCAAAATCATTAGCATTAAATACAGCTGTGAAGGTTTTATAACCTAATTTTTTTAATTGATCTTTTCATTGCTCATATTCAGCGTGGTATTGATTAACTAAGTTTTTAACATTTTCCAAAAGTAAATATTTAGGTTTATTTTTAGCTTGCTTTAAAATCTTTCCGATTTGCCAAACTAAATGGCTTGTGCTTGAATCATCATTAATCCCTTTAGAACGCCCCATATTAGCTACCGACAGCCCTTGACAAGGGAATGAATAAGTAAGTAGATCAATTTCATGCAAATCTAAAACTTCCCCTGAGACAGCATTAATGTCAGGGAAATTGTTATTTAAAGAGTTTGCTACAGCTAATACCTTCTTAGTTTCAATTGGTAATCTTTTAATGTATTTTATAGGAGTTTTAGAGTTACTGCTAAAAATCCTTTGTGATAAATACTCATCAATTTTTGTTTCAGAATTAAACTTATTTTTGCATATTTTTTCAATTTTTGTTTCACTTAAGCCATTATGAATTGATGCATAAGAAATAATTGCTCTTATATCTCAATCTGATGTGGCTACTACTTCAAATTCACTCTTTATTTGCTTGTTAACTCACGAAATGCTTTTGTGCTGAGCACCTATACCGGCGAAAGCTTCAAAGACTTTAATTTTCATATTCTAGGAATAGACAAAAAAGCTGAATGCTAAGCACTCAACTTTTTTGTATTTTTAAATGAATTAACAAAATGAAAAAGTGGATTTAAATTAAAGTTATTATGCAAATAAGTTAAAGTGTGGTTTCTATATATATATATATATATACCGGACACCTTAAATAGATTGTTTTAGATTTAAAAGAGACATACAGGGGATAAACCTTGTATGTTTTTTATAAGGGTTTGAAAGGGGGTGAAAAAAAATACCCCCCAATCCCAATTTAATCAATGGTATTGATTCACTTGTCTTATTTATGTAAAGATTTTTATTTATTTAAATTAAAAGGATGTAAGACATGACAAATATAGAAACAATTGAAAACACCGAATTTTTTAAATTAGAGAAAACAACGGAAACAGAAAAAGACAAATCCGAAAATAACAAATTTAAAACATTGTTTTGTGATAACACAATAAAAGAAATGTTGAACAATAAAATTGAGAATATTGATTCAAATGGAATTAAAACAAATTTTAGTGCTTTAGATTCAAACACTAAAGGTTTAACAAATAAACACCTTTATGTTCTAGCAGGAAGAAGCGGAACAGGTAAGACAACACTTATGATAAATTTGATTAATAACATTATGAAAGAAATAAACCAAAATACAAATGATGTTGTTTTATTTATATCGTTAGAAGTTCCAGCAAATGAAATTGCTCAAAAGTTTGTAAATTTACATTTTAAAAATAAAGTACTTGACAATTATTCAAAAGATGAGTTGATCGATTTAAAAAATAAATGATTTAATGAAGAACACCAAAACAAAACATTTTTAAGATATTTAAAAAACTTAATAATACTTGATAATTACAATTTATATGCTTCGGAATTAATTAATTTAATTAATGAAATGAAAAAAGAAAATATGAATGTAAGGGCTTTATTCATTGACCATTTACAAATTTTTAAATATTCATTGCAACAATTAGGTAAAAGGGAAGAAATAAACAAAATAATGCTAGAGCTTAAAAATATTGCTAAATATTTCAACATCCCTGTTGTTGCTTTGAGTCAATTATCAAGACCGTCAAAAAGTGATTCAATTGAAAAGGATTGTTTTAATGTTCCAAAACCAAAATTAACAGATTTAAAAGAAAGTAGTTCAATTGAAGAAACAGCAGATGTTGTGGCGTTACTTTATACCGCTAATGTTTTAAGTGATGACACTGAAATCCTCCATTTATCGATTGATAAAAATAGAAATGGAAAAAAAGCGGTTGAGCGTTTGGGTTTTGATAAAAAATTCTCTCGTATTGTTTCAATTGGGGAAGATTTCGGACAATGAGAATAACAATAATACCAAAAGAAGAACCCCCTTTTTTCTCAGAGGAAAAACTCGCTCAAATCCTTAAATATACTGACGGAGATTTTAATCCTGTTTATGATGCTTATAAATCAAAATGCCTTTATGAAATACAAAGTGGAGCAAAAGGAGTGTCAAAGTCTTTTGGTGGTGGAATAATTACAATTTACCGCCTTGTGAATGATAAGCGTTTTAATTCTGTTTGATGTCGTAATCAATACAATCACATTAAGAATACACTTGTCCCTATGTTTAAAAAAATATTGGACTTTTTAGCAGAAGAGCACGGGCTAGATTATCGTGATTATATAGCAATGAACAATGAGGGTTTATATTGAAATTATGACGACGGTGGAAAAGGTAGAGCGGTTTTATTTCAAAACTTTGAAAAAACTCAAGCATTCCAAGGTTTAACGTTAATAAAAAATGACTTTCGTTTTGGTGAGGTGGTTATTGATGAACCAATAGAGGACCCCGTAGATTCTAAACTCTCCGCTTACGATTTGGAAAGACTTTATGAAACACAAGAGGAAAAACTCCCTTTGCTTTTAATGAATACCATTTTCCGGAACGCAGCACCTGAAGACTTTCAACTAAAAATAAAATTCTTTTATAACATTTTTACTGAAAACCATTTTTTAGTAAAGAAATACCACAATGAAGCAATAAAGTTTTTACACGATGACGGAACACTAGACAATGAAATCATTGACCAGGTAGTAAATCAAACATATTTACAAAAAGAGAATAAGGAATTCGGTGACGAGCTTGGTCTCATTGTATCTATGTACTCAAAGTTTTTTGTTCCAAAAAACGCAATGAGTGAAATTCAAAAAAAACAACTTGACAACCTTAAAAAAACAAATAAGAGACTTTGAACAATAACAGTGGCCGGTGTTCCATTTAATGACAACCGTTTCAAAGTTGGGTACTACCTCAAAAATTACATTTATGAACAAGACGGATCACTCAATAAAAAAATAAAAGTTAATTCAATCAATGATTTTTACAAAAGAGTAGAAAACGGTGAATTGCTTTTAGTTGTTGACGGGTTTGACCCTGGACTATCAGACAATGCCTCTTGGTGTCGTGTTGGTCTTTTAAATGACGGTAGCATCTGAATTTTGAACGCAATAGAAGATTTGAAAGAACACCCCTCTTTTGGTTCAAATACTAGATTTATAAGACGGTTAACAAATGAGACATTGATAAACATAATACAGCAACAAAATGAAGAATTAAAAAAATATTTACCAACTAATCAAATAAATGATTTTGCTTCATTGCTAACTGCTGACAATGACATTGTTCTAGAAAATTTAGCAATATCAGCAATTAACTTGGATAACATCATTGTAAAACAAGCAAATAGAAGAAGAACAAGAACGGAAAAATTTTCAATTATTGACCGCCAAGATTTCCACAAATGGAGTTTTGACGAGGGTATCATTCACGTTGTACCTCAAAGTGAAACAAAAACACTTTTAAACCATTTAACTTTACAGGTTATACCAAGTCATGAAGAAAAAAGAGACGAAAAACTGAATCCGCAAATTTATGATTTAATCAATGCATACGAGATGGCTTTATCTTTAATTTATAAAATAGCAATTGGAATTGCTGCAGAAAAAAGAGAGGTAGCAAATGGCTTTAACTAATAAAGAAATATTTGAAAGAGGTATCAAGTTAAAAAATAACATTTTTAACAAAAAAGGTGTTTACGCAAATGGTGAATACATAGTCCCGGACTCCAAATCTCATTTTGAAGAACAGGGAGCAAATATTCAAATGATTTCACTAGCTACTGACTTGCCTGAAATTGTTGGGACAGGAGACATTGAAAAGTTTAAAGAATTCCTTTATGAAAATAATTTTTTGGAAATCATTCAAAAATTAGAGTATGAACTCTATAAAAAAGGGTCTTACGCTCTAGGGTTTAATGAATTTGGTGAAATAAAGACCGGTGAAGTTCTTGAATACCGAAAAACATTTTCCGGGAGATTGCTTTATCTTAAAGTTAAAACAAATACGATAAAGATAAAGGACAAGACTTATGAAATCATTGAAGAATGAGACACTGAAAACAATCCTGGATACGTTAGGGAGTATGCTATCAATACATTCACAAAGATAACAATAAAAGCGTCTGAACTTTTCAAAGATTATAAGCAAAGCATTTGGGACGGTTCTTTTATTCCTTATGTTGTATTTAAAAACAGAGCAGATGAAAAACCTGACATTGCTATTGCTGACGAGTCTTTATTCCAAATGTTGGATGTTAAGCTCAAAGCTCTTATGTTAGATACTTTTTATTCCTCTCCAATTCCTGCCGTTTCTTGAAATCAAGGGGGTTTAGCGGATAAGGTAATCAATGCGCTTTTTTCACAAGATGGTGACCGTATTGTCAAATTTTCTACAACTGAACTTGCTTCATTCCAAAAACCTCTTGAAATCATTCAGGTAGCAAGTCAAAGCACAAGCATAATGGCTAATATTGAAAGTATTAAACAGTGAATTAAAAACTATTTAATGTTTAAAAAGGACACTGGTGATTTTGGAACAAAGAACATGCACACTGCAGAAGTTCAACAATTCAATTCCGATTTTGAGGATTATATTGAAACAAAAGCAAACTTGAGACAAATTTACTATAAAAAGTTTTTCCAAATGATAGCAATTTCATTTTTTAGTGATTTAGTCATAAATAGTGTAATTGTTGTGGGTTCTACTCAATGATTGGAAAAAAGAGCACAAAAAGCGCTATCAAATCAAAATGGTGTGATAATCAATCAAGGAAATAACGAAGCGAGTGAAAACGGGGATTTAAACAATGAATAGAGCATCATTCTTTGAGACTGAACAAAATAAAACTTTATACATTTATAAAGCAATTACAAAAGATAATACAACATTAACATTTGAAAAAAATTCTGTAAATGTTATTGCTTTGGAAATGGTAAAGGTTGTGGATGCTTTAATCTTATCAAAAGGTTCACAACCTATTTTAGACAGTAGTGAGACGGTGATAAAGTTATCAAGTGCGCAAACTTTTTCGCTTCAATTAAATGAACATTTAAATTTTGAATTAAATGACTTTTTTCTCTTTTCATTTAAAGACTTATCAATTCTACCAAGTCCAAACGTTTTAAATGATTTGTATTATATCCAGGACAAAAGTCAAATGATTGAACTTTATGAAGAAGAGTTCGAGGAAATAAACATCACACAATTAAAGTTTTTAAAAGAGTTAAACGGTGTCGATTTTATAATCACAACAAATGTAGAAGACTACAAAAATGCTTTTCATACACAGGGTAAGAAAACAGTAAATTTTTATTTAAATGATCCAACACTATTAAATTCAATAACCTTATACCAAAACACAAAAGGAATCATAAGCAGAGTAAAAAGCGAATATGTTCGGCAAAGTTCTGTAAGTAATGAATTTAAACCTTTTATGTTTTTTGTGAATCCTATAAATGTAAAAGCAAATACGTATGATTATTATTTTTGGACTTTAAGCAATTACAAAAATTTAAATCCTAGAAATCTTTTTTTGTTTAGAGAAAACGGGAATCAATTGAATTTGCTTAATTTATTGAATTTAGACAGTGAAGCATACGCAGTAATAAAAGCATGTTGTTATGTTACTAGTGTTTTAACTTCTCCAAATACTTCAGATTTTAATGATGAATTTAAAAAGACATATACAATGGAGAATACACCTAATAACTATAACAATAATCAAATTCAAAGAATAATTGACAAGTATAAAAATTCAGGACAAACTGACGCAGCGGCTAACTTTAAAGCTGTTGTATATGCTTTAAGTAATCACATAAAAAGCGATTTCAATTATGGCGGTGGAATGAAAAAGGGCTTTACCCTTACTACTCCTTTTTACATTGAATACGTACAATCAAAACCAGAACCCACTTTTTATTTGCGTAGTGACCATTTTTGAATTGGTTCGACAAGTGTCACAGGTAAATTTGGAAATGAATTTTTAAATTTAAATAGTTTTATGTACGACGGTTCACAAATCCAATTGCCTATTGTGCCAGATGAAATTGAAGAACTAGATTTTTCACAAAATCCAATTGACTTTAACGAGAAGAGTTTAAATCTGAATTATCCAATTTGGTTTTTTTCATCTGATAACAAAATCGCTGATTTTTTCAATTTTAAACTTGAAAGCATAGCAGATGATGAAATAGTTGAACGTACATACGAATTTTCCGGAACGTCTAAAGCATCAAGTTCTGAAATTGCGGAGCGCTTTATTAATGATGTAGGTATAAACTACAAAGTGATTGGTTCGACGGTTTTATCTACAAGGACATCAACAACTGGTACACCCAACTATTACAATCCATATTCACAAGAAACAACCTATATATACGAAACAATTAAAGTGACAGGGAGAAAGGTTATAGACGGAAGCAAGTTTTTTGAAAATAGGACTGATTTTATTTTTATCAACAAAAATGATTTAAAGAAAAATTTAGCCGGTTTGTTTCCTGAAGGTCGCGGCTCTCTTGAAATTCAAACAGAGAACGTTGACAATTTGGACAATTTAAAAATCACATCACTTTATTTAGATATTTCTCACATCACTGTAAATGGTTTTTCGGTGGTGGTTAATGAAGATATTAAAAAGCGCCACAATTTAAGTTTTAAATTTTGATAGAAAGGATACGGGAACTGCTGCCCTTAAAGACGGACATTTATGAAAATAATCGATTTACTTTCACAAAAATTTAATTTAAGTGTGAATGATGTTCTAAAGTCATTAGAACTATCACCAGACTATAAGCAAATTGATTTGCTTAAATCATTAGGTATTTACTCAATGTTTGAAACAAAAGACCAACACGAGGAATACATAAAAAACAAGCTCAAAAATTACCACGATCAAATAGCTAGCAGGGAAAATGAGAGCAAGGAAAAAGACCAAAGAATTCAAGACCTTGAAAACTTACAAAACCAAACACTTGAAAAATTGAATAGTGTTATCAATAACGAAATTCAAAAACTCAATTTTTACGGAAATGTAAAAGCACAAGACTTGGATTTTAATGAGTTAGATTTTCAAAATCTAAAGGGTTCAATTCTTAACCAAGCAAAGCAAAAAAAATTGAACCATAAAAGAAACAGAACAAATAGAACAACCAAAACCAACAAGACCGAGTGAAAGCAAGGTCTTTGGTTATGGGATCGTAACAAAAAATTAAAGGAGTAAACAAATGGCTGAATTAACTTTAAAAAAAGCAGTTGGCGATGCTATAACACTTGCAGCAGCTAACAAAGTAGCAGGGGAGATGTTAAAACTTGAAGAAATCACAAGGGCTGAACTTATTTCAATTGCTTCTGACAAATCTTTATTTAATGAATTAACAAAAGGAACCGCAACACTTGAAGCATCTCCTTATGCTATCACTGTCTCAAAAATTCAAGGTAGCAAGTGAGAAGAAAAAACAGGTGTAGGTGCTGGTACTGTTGATAAGTTTAGAATTTCAAAACCTCTTACAATTAATTTCAATAAACCTATTTATGCGCATGAAGCAATTACAGCATTTGAGCAAACACTAGGAATGCCTGAAGTGCTTACCCCTAAATTAACAAAAATGCTCCAAGAGTTTCAAAAGATGTATGAGCGTACAAGTTTTAAGGATTTAGAAAACAAAATCATAAAAGACAACAAGCAGGTTGATTTTGATGTAGCAAGTAAAACAGCAAAAGAAATTTACGAGAAAATTGTAGAAGAAGCAACAAAATTAACTGAAACAATTGACCTAGAGCAAGGGATTGATTTAATTGATAGGGAGCAAGTTGTCGTGTTTGTTAAACCTTTAGTGTTTGACAAAATCGCTACAATGGGACTTGTTGGAGATAGGGTTACAGAAACATTAGCAGGGGGACAATATTCAATTGTACAACTTGGTGGGTATAAAGTATTTTCAAACCCTTACCTTTCACAATTTGATGTTGTTATCTCTACTAATTTCGTAGCCGCTGGTGCTGAAAGAGTAATAGCTGCTAATGTAGAAAGAATGGCACCAAGCAATGACATGGCTGTCTACTTTGAGGGTGCTTTTGCTACTGGTGTGCTTTGAGACAATTTAACAGTTGGAATTGCTAACGGAAGCAAATCAGCACAACATGAAAACGAAATCATTCAAGCAAAACCAGAGGGCGAAAGACTTAAAACATCTTAAAAAAATAAATGTTATTAATTGAAACAAACCCAATACTTTTACCGATTAAAAAACAACAAGACACAGCAAAGGGGCAAAATTCGTTTTGGAATTTTCTAAAAAAAGCTGTGTCTTTTCTTATTGATGTAGTTATTGAAATAGCGGCAGACTCTATTGCTATTTTAACTGGTACAGGCGCTGCGGGTCGTTTTCTAATTAAGGGAGCAGCTCACTTTATAAAAAATATTGCTACAAGTTTAGTACAAACCGGACAAGTAAATTGAAAAACTGTTTTAATGAGCACAGCAATGGATGCACTTTTATTTGCTCGTTTTAATGTTTCGCAATTAGCTAAAAAAGGGCAAGGAATAATTGGAAAACTTTCCAAAGGGATAATGAAAGGGATAGAGAAAGGGAAACAAGTCAAAAAACTTTATAACTTTTTAAAAAAAGGAGTAGCAGACAAAATTGAAGATATAGCCAAAGAGTTAGCAGGTAAAAAGTTTATTCAAAACTCACGTTTTTTATCTTTTATATTTAATAAAAAATTAGTGGACAACTCTTTCAAATACGGAAAAATGGCCTTTGAAGCAATAAAAGACCCCTTGTCTTTAATTGTAAAAGGTCAAGCGTTTTTGATGCGTAAAACAAAAGAAAAAGCACAAAAGATGTTTCAAAAAGTTCAATACGCTTATTTTAATAAGCTCATTAACTTACAAGTAAAAAAAGGTAAGTTGAACCAACAAACAAAAAAATACTGATTGAGAGCAATGAACCAAGAGAATAAAGGTCAATTGTTTTTTAATTCAAAATGACTATCAGGGGTAAGAGTTTACAATCAAGACTACTGAGACCAAACCGGTGGGGACATTGCTTTTATGCTTTATTTTAAAACAGACGCAACAGGCGGAAAAACTATTCCAGGAAAGAAAAGACCACTAAGACCAGGAAAAAGACCCCTTGAGCTATCTTTACCCTTACAAACTTTTTTGAACTTTATAAAGGCAGAAAGTCCAGGGCGTTTTTATCTTGACAATATCGCTTGGGGTTGAATAAAAGGTAAGGGAGTAAGAAACTTAAAAGACGGGCTTTATTTCGAAGATTTGGAAAGTTTAAAACTTTCAAAAGACTTTGAGCGTTTTCGTTTAGAATATGAAGCATTTGACCGTGAGGCATTAACTGAAGAACTCGCACTCAATACAAAATACACAAAAGCACATAGAACAAACAAAACACAATTCAATTTGGGTGTTTTTAAAACCCAAGACAATAAATATGTTGTTAAACCTGTTTATGGCGTTGATACTTTTCAAAACTCTATTTTTACAAGTAAGAGAGTTAAGAAATTAAAACCAAAAAACTAAAGGAGCAAACAAATGACTTATGAACAAATAAGCAAAGTCCTTGGAATTTCTCTCCAGGACTATAATCAAAAAAATAATAGTTTAACCGGGGATTTTAAAGTTTCCAAGTTGTTAGCTAAAATAAGCGGCACAGAAGATGAAAACACTAATTTTAAAAAGTTAGTAAGTAACATTTTTGAAACTTGTGACGCTCTTATCAATCAAAAAGCAAGCATTATTTTTGAACGCTTGGAATTTAACACCGAGCACATAACTGAATTAATAAGTCCAAAAAGGGTAGAACTTTTAAGGAGTTGTATTTATAATGAAATTGCTTTCCGTATTTCAACTAATCAATACCCTGAAAACATTAATAGTGTAAACCTTTTAAGCAGCAGCGTAAATGTTTATGGAGATGTTAGAACATTCGGAATTGCTGATTCATTTTTAAACCCTGTGGCACAAAGAATTTTAGTCAATTCAGATTTTGAAAACATTGAAACAGATATCAATGAATATTTAAACAATATTAGCGTTGTAGGAAAACAAGAATTTACACAAAAGATTTCTGAACTTTCTACTTATATCAATTCATTAAATGAAGAACGTAAACAATCAATTTTGAAGCTGCATGCTCTTTTACAACACGAGCGAAATTTATGAACCGATGCAATTAATCAAAATACTTTTGATTTAAATCGTCGTCTTGTAATGGTTGAATTACCACTAATGAACATTCAAAGCGTTTTAAATAATCAAAAAGAAACAACCGAAAACATAAAAAGCGATTTAGAAAGCACAAAAAGCACTCTTTTAAGCGTGGAAACTAAACAAAGGGAACAAATTACCCAAGGACTTGAAAACGTTAAAAATGACCTATTAGAAAAGCAAAGGGTAATCAATGAAGCACAAGGGGCAGCAATTTCAAACCTTAAAACAAAACAAACAGAAATTGATGAAAAATTAAAGAAAATTCCATACAATGACATTAATTTTACTCATTGATTTAAACAAACATTAAGCGACATTGATGAAACATACGAAATCATTAATCAAAGTATTGATGAAAGTTCAACCATTGAGGAGTTAAAACAAAAAGACCAGGAACTTGAAAATGCATTAGAGAGAAAAGTGGAATACGACTCAATCCAAGAAATACAATCCAATTTTGCACAAATACAATCCAGAATGAATGAACTTGAAAGCAGAGAGCCAAGCGGAACAGGTAATACATCACAAAACCCACAAATTGAAGCAAACACAAATGAAATTGCAAGAGTTGCAACCAACCTTGGAAAAACAAACAAAAGAGTTCAGACACTTGAAAATTTAAATCTTTCCGAAGAACTTAAAGCAATTAAATTCGACCTTAAATCACTTTACGAGTTTGTTGTAAAATTTGTTTTCAAAGGACACATAATGCACGCAGACCAAATTGATTACCCAAATTCATTTGATGAAAATGAGGCACAAACTTGAAGCGATGAACCACACTTTAACTGAGAAGCGAAAGGGCTTACAAATGACAATTAAATTAACCAAAGAAAAAAATTTTTTAACAAAATACATCATATTTAAAAAAGACAAGGACGTCAATAAATGGACACAGTTTATTCAATTTTAGCTAGCGGCGGCACTGGTGCGTTTATTGTGCTTTTATTCTTTGTAATTAAATGACTAATGGACAAGAAAGGAGAAAGCAAAATCAAAACACAAAATGGAAATATAAACATAACAAACCAAACCAAACAAGATACCGCAAATGAATTAATAATCAAGATGCTAGAAACGCAAGAGAAAAAACTCGACTTAATGAATAAGGAAATCACAAAAAACATAGAGGATACAAAAAGACTATCGCGAGCATTCTCGGTGTATGTCCGTCATAATGGAGCAAAACCAGAGATTAAAGAAATAATAAGCCAATTACTTGATACAGATAATAAGGAGTAACATTATGGGATTTATTAACTTTTTAAAAAAAGCATTTGAAAAAATTAAATGAATATTTGCTCAAACAGTTAAAAGCACATTAAAATGCTTTTTAAATATTCAATTAAACCAAGAGCAATACGATTTATTAAAACAGGTATTCGAAAAACACAAAAAGATTTTTGAACCTGTTCAGCTTCCTACTCCAAAGCCTGAAAAGGTAGAAACAGAAGAAGAACAAGACTAACAAGCTAAAAAGTTGGAAAAATTAAAATATGTATTTAAAAACAGCAGCCTTGCGGTTGCTGTTGTTTTATTATTATTATTATTTTGGTATGACACCAATTTAAAAACTTTTTACAATTGTTATTAGAATGTACAAATTTTAAAAAAGGAACTGTATGAAATTTTTATTTATTTAAAAAATAAGTATTGTCTTGCCACTAACGCATTTCGTGCTGAAGCTTTTGGTAGTTATAAAATAACTACCAATTTCATTGTACCACAGTTTAATACTCAATATTAAAAATTTTCCATTTAAATGCTTTGGTGTTTGGTTCGGGTATCATTAACCACGCAAATGCTTTGTGTGTTTTTGCGCTATTTGTTAAATGTTCTCGGTCTTTTGCTTTGAAACTGTATCAAGTGGGTTTGACTTGAATAAAAATTTTTTTGCTTGTCTCTTTGTCTATTGCTATCAAATCCGCTTTATAAACTGTGTCAATGAATGCATTGGTCTCATATACTTTATAACCCTCATTTTTTAGGTAGCTCATTGCTCTTTTTTCTCTAATGTAATTCCAAAACCCAAATTCGAGAATAATTCTCTCCATTTCTCTCAAATCCTTTTTTTCATTTAAATTGTTTGCTTTTATATACTCCAAAGCTTCCGCTTTCCAATCTTCATAAACGAAAGACCTAAAAGCAAAATAAGTTTTGAAATCCTTTTCCCATAATATTTTTTTAATGTCTATTTTTCAATAGGTGAGTCCTGGGAGTTTCATGTCTGTTGTGCTTCCTTTCATGCCAAATTGAAAAACCTTTCCATTCTCTCTGTTGAAAGTCTTTCAAAAAGCGGCTTGAATTTTGTTTTCTCTTTCATTTCTAAAAAATAGGCTGTTTTTCATAGGTTTTCATACTTAGATGTGTTTTTATACCTTGTGCGTGTTTTGAAGCGAAAAAAGGCCGTTTTTGTCTCTTTAAAAAAGGAAATTAATAAATTAGAAAGATTATTTCCCGTGAGTTGGTACATCATTGTGATAATTTGAGAAGATTTTCAAAAACTTTTTGACGTATCTTATCAATTTAATTTGTTGCTTATTTAAGTTATTTTTTTCCTTTTTTATGTTCGCATTAAAACATTTATAAGTTGGTTTAAGTCTTCAGACCCCTTTTATTTCTTCCCTGGTGTAAAAAACATTTTTCCTGTATGGTATTAAACCCAATGCCGTAATTGTTGCTATTAATGTCCATTTTTCTCAATCGTTAGCACCTTGGAAATACTTGGGGTATCTATCCGGAAATCTAACAGCTTCAATGCGTGGGATTTCATTGAATTTTTTAGTAAGTCAAAGTGTTGGGAATTTCACAATTTGGTGCTGTTCATTGTTATTTGTCTTCATATTCTTCTCCGATTTCAATTCATTGGTCATTGTCAATAACATGAGCAAAATCTATTTTTGAATTTTTCGCTACTAAATAATCAATTAAATCAAAATCCCGTGCGCTTTTAATTTTTCAATCTTTTATGATTTCTAATGCTTTCGGGTTTTGTTTTTTCTCTTCTTCTATAAAAAGATACATACATGCCACAGAGCAAAAAGTAAAATGCCTACCGTTTTCATAGTCATCCGGTCTATATAAAAAATTCCCTGATTTAAAAAAGTATTGTCATTCATATAATAACCATCCACATAATAATGTTTTTGATTGTTTCAGCATCTTCACATTACTGTATTTCTTAGTGTTGTTTTCATTTTCTTACTCCTTTTTATTTTTCATATCTTCAATAAATCTTGTCAGTATTTCGCTTATTAATGCTTTCGGGATGTTGCTTCTATCTTTCCGTGAAAAGGTATTCAAATTTTTCCCGTTCCGTTTTTGTTTTTCTCATTTGAGATTTAAATCAATGTTAGACAAAAACCGTGTTGGTTTATCTGTAAAATCATTGTCATAATTGCTATACATTGTTTTATTAATAGTGTATTTATTGCTGAAATTAAAGAACTCCAAAACTTTCCAAATGTTACTGTGATAAGGGTTTTCAATCGCAAAGTATTTGGGTTTATAATGCTTTATTATTTCAATAGTTGACAAAGCAGTAGAAAAACCATTCAAAAACAATTTTGCTTTTGAGATTGGGTCTCTCCTTTTGTTCTTGTGACTTGTTTTGTTATGCTCATCATAAAAATTAAATGTTTTAAATTGGAATTGAGTTCTATTGTTTTCGATGTTTATTTTCTCCACAAAAATTGTGTTTGTGTCTGCTTTGCTCCAACTATTACATGGCGGAGATGCTAGCACAATGTCCGGACTTGGTAACTTGTCCAACTCATTAAATAAATCATTATTAAGAATGGACAAATTTATCTGGTGATAGTTCTTTTCGTTTTTCTTGTTTATTCCTATGCTATAAACTTCGTAACTATCTTTTAAACTTTGATAATAGCATCTATTAGCATCGTCAAAAAGTCCCCACACAACTAATTTTTTCACTTTGTTTTGTCCTTTTCTCTTTTATAGTCTATATTGCTTTTTAAATCAGTTATTTGCTTTACCATTTCCCACGCAAACACTGTGGGCATTACTGTGCTTCATTCAAAAGGTAAAAGCATATACCTTGCAATATATGAGACCAACGGAAATTTTACGGGGATTGTTGTCAAATACCCTGTTTTTTCTTCTCCGCCTCAAAATGTTACTTTTATAGGTTCATAAACGAAATCCATAAAATCTGTTTCATTTATTAAATTTTTGTCCTCTTTTATTTTCATTATTTGCGTTCCATTTCTTTTACTCTTTTGATGTGTCTTTCTCTCATGAATAAACGTTTTTCAAATTCTTCGGTTTCTCTTTCTTTTGCTAATGTGTAAGCTCTAAAGAAAGCAAACGCGACCCCCACCGCTAAAATAGCTACAAGGATGCAGCTGACAAAAATAGGCATAACGATATTAAACATTTTTAACCCCCTTAAATGTGTTGTTTAATTCTTTTAATTTAGTAAGTAAGTTGTTTGTTTCTTGTTCTGGTTCATAACCGTCTAAAATAAATGAAATGTAAGATTTGAGCTCTTTGATTTCCTTTTTTAATTCTTTCAATTCTTCTTTTGAGTTTATTAATTGTGTTTTTACTTTTGCGTATGATTCTGATAACTTTTTCAATTGTTCGTGGTTTTTTTGAGATGCTTTTTCAAGTTTCATTTTTTCACTCTTTAACTTTTTAAGTTCTTTATTTGCTTGCGCTTCTTTTAAGTTCTTAAATGCTCCGGTATTTGCTACATTTAAAAGTGAGATCATATAATCTTTATCAGCATTTACGTAGGTGTTACGAAGCACGCCAGTGCTTTTGTGTCCTGTTACTAGTGCAATGTCTTCCAAACTTACCCCGTTTGTATAAAGAGCGGTAATTCCCGCAGTTCTGTAATCGTGTGATTTTAAAGAAATACCACCAAGCTCATTGCTTCATTCTTTCTTTAAAAACTCACTAAATCTTTTCATTTGCTTTTGAACTGTATCAAGTTTGTAAGGGATAAAGTTTTCTCATTTCCCCACTCATTGACTTGGTATTCTAAACACCCGAAAATTTCCGTTTTTGCTTGCTTGGTTTATTTGTGTGGTTTCTCCGTTTTGTGTTTTTCAATTGTCTAAATCATTAAGTGATTTAATAGCTTCGGAAATACGACAAGCATTTTCACGCATATAAGCAAGAAAGAAGCAAAAACGCGGATCCCTTGTGTTTTTAGCTATCTCATCAATCAAATCCATTTGGTAACTATTTAAAGCAGTTTTGATGTTCTTTTCTACTTTCATAGGTTCAAGCTTTGAAACTTGTAAATTGATTTTTTCAAAGTCTTCCGCAAATCTTAAAAATTGCTTAATAACTCTATAACTTAAAGCAACATAGTTATTTGTGTTTTTATCTTTTAAATCTTTTAAAAACTCGTTTAACTCTTTAACATTTAAGGTTTCCACTTTGTTCAAAATTGCTTTGTAAAGTTTTTGTGTCCCTTTGTTTTTTATAGTGCTTAAATATTCTGTTTTTAATTGTTCCAATGTATTTAGCATTTTTGGCCTTTCCGCCACATTGGATACTGTCACACCTATCTAGTTAGTTTTTTTATTTTTGTAATAATGTTTTTTATGTTATCATTATTAAGCTGCTAGATACGTACGAGGTATCTGGTGGCTCTTTTTTTTAACTTTTTAGTGTATTGATTAAATGAATAATAAAAAGCGAATTAGCTATCTAAACTAACTCGCTAAAAGTTTGGAAACAATACATTTTTTAAATAATGAAACAAGTTAACTGATTAACTTGGTTTTTTGTTTTGTTAATTAAAATATGTATTTTATTCGTTTAAACTTGTACGAGTCGTTTAATCGATACGATAAAATCATAACACAATTTTTTTGAAAGTCAAAACAAATTTTTTTGGTTGTGCTATTTTTTTCATTTTTTCGCAAATTAAACAGACCCGGAAAGTTGCTCCTTATCCCCCCTTACTTTCTTTTATTCTTTTGTTGGTTTTTCTTGTTTTCTTTGAAAACAATCAAAACACATATAGACATATGAAATATAAAATACAATAATACAAATATGTATAAGAATAAGAGAAAGAGAATAATACCCCCATAGGGGGTATATTATTCTCTATTTCTCTATTATTCTTTTATACATTTATATTTGTTAATTATTGATTATTTTAGTTATTTCGTTTATGTCGTTTTATGTGTTTATTGAATTAAATAAATTAAAATCAAACAAATGATTTATTTTTGTATTACAATTAAAGTGTAAATAAGACAATAAATCAATAATTTAAATTTACATTAACAAAGTCAATACAACAAACAAGGTAGCACATCACAACTCACATACTACGTGTCTTAGTTTGCTTACGACAAAACTAATCCACTCCGTATTGCTCGTTGTTCGTGCTCTTATATTGATTGACTTTGTTAATGTCTTGTATGTGGTTTATTCTCCTTATGTTTTTTCTTTAAATATATTACATATATTTATGTCATTCCGTTATATATATATATATATATATATATATCAGGCACCTTCTTCTTAATACTTATTAAATTTATAACATTTCTCATAATGTAAATTATATTATAAATTTTGCGTTTTTGAGCAGTTATCTATAGTTAGATAACTAACATTTTTCTTTTAATTAGAGAATATCCACATTAATCTTCATCTTCTACTTTTCTTCTCTTAAGAGCAATAATAATGAATATAAGGCCCATTGTGGCAATTGTACCAGCAGTAAGGATTAATAATCATCAAATTTTACTATTTACTTTTGTATTAAGTAAAAGTCTATTAATTTCAGTTTGTTCTTTAAGATCATCATTTGTGTATTTATCAAGATTATCTAAGATGTTATTTGAATTGCTAATCGCAGCATTAATAGCATCTTTTTGTTCCTTAGTGAATTTATTTCACTTATCTGTTTTAGTTAAGTTAACTAAGTCATTAAGTGAAGCAATTAATTCTTTAGTATCAAGAACTTCAGTAATATTTTCGTTTTGTTTGTTTTTAATTTCACGTAATTTATTAATTAATTCAGCAACTTCATTTTGGTTTAAATTGCTTGAAGCATAATCATTTGGTTTTTGATTATTAAGTACTTGTTTTGCATTTTCTAAAGCGTTATCATAATTATTTTTCTCTTCATCAATTGCATTTTGATATGCAGTTGATTGATGAACTTGTTCACTATCTTGAACTTCATTTTGCAACTCTTCCATTGCTCTATCAAGTTCTTTTGCTTTATTAACAATATTATCTTTTTCTTCTGCATTTGAAGATTTAATTTCATTAATTAAACTATCTTTTTGGTTTTGATTAAGATGTTCTAAATTGTTAATTTGGTCAATTGCATCTTGTTTTGCTTCTTCTTTGTTTGCAATTGTTTTAGCAATTTCACGTAATTTATTAATTAATTCAACAACTTCATTTTGGTTTAAATTGCTTGAAGCATAATCGTTTGGTTTTTGATTATTAAGTACTTGTTTTGCGTTTTCTAAAGCGTTATCATAATTATTTTTTTCTTCATCAGTTGCATTTTGATATGCAGTTGATTGATGAATTTCATCGCTATTTTGAACTTCTTTTTGCAATTCATCCATTGCTTTATCAAGTTCTTTTGCTTTATTAACAATATTATCTTTTTCTTGTGCATTTGAAGATTTAATTTCATTAATTAAACTATCTTTTTGGCTTTGATTAAGATGTTCTAAATTGTTAATTTGGTTAATTGCATCTTGTTTTGCTTCTTCTTTGTTTGCAATAGTTTTAGCAATTTCAGTAATTTGTTCATCTTCGTTATTTAATTTATCAACATTATCAATTTGTTCATTTAATGATGTTTTTTCTTCATTTGAAAGTAAACCTGAATTATTAACTTTTTCTTTTAGTGCATTTTCTTTACCATTTAAAATATCGTAAGCATAATCTAATGATTGATTATTTTCATTATTAGCAACTAAATTAGCTAAATTATCATTATCTCTATCTAAACCATTTTCAGTAGTAGAGTTTAATAATTCATTAGCAACTTTTAATTTATTTTGAATCAATTCTTGATTATCTGCATTTTGATATTTAGTATTGTTTAAATCATTAATTAACTCAATGTATTTAGCAACTTTTTCTTTTAAATTAGCCATTTTATCAGCTACTTCAAGAGCTGAAGTAAAGACCAACTGAGCTTGTTTTGAGTTAGTTGCATTATTAATTTCATTTTTAAAGTATTCAAGTTGTTTTGCATTAAGAATTCGTGTAGTTTCATCATTATTAACTGATTTTTCTAATTCTTTGATTAATGACTCTTTTTGAGCTTTTAGAATAATTGCTTCAAAATCTGCTACATTTTCTACAACATTATCTGGACTAAGATTTAAATTAGTATTCTTAATTTCATTAATGTAATTTGTTTTTTCTGCATCAGTTAAATTAGAAATTGCTTGAATTTGCTCAATGTAAGGTTGTTTTTTATCATTTCTAATTTTTTCAACAGCTTCAATAGTTTCTACTTCTGTTTTAGAAGTTGCTTGATCAATTAAATCTTTAGCATTGTTTTTTTCATTTTGATTTAAGTTTGGTAGATTATCAATTGCTTTTTTAGATGCATCTTTTTCAATGTTTAATTTTGCTAAATTCAATTTTTCAATTAATTTAGTTACTTGTTCTTTATTTGCATTGTAATTAAAGTCATCATTTTCAGTTGCATCTTTTGGACGTCCATTTATGACTTTATTAGCTTCTATAACGGCTGTTTCATAAGCATTTTTAACTGCTTTATCAGCTTCTAGATATTTACTATCGGCTTGAATAGCTTCTTGATCTTTGGCTGCTTCTTTTAATTTAGCCATTTCATTATCTAATAACCGAGCTTCTTCATTAATTGTTTCTAATTCTGAAGAATTAGCAGCTTTAATTTGATTAATGTAATCATCTTTTTGCTGTTGATTCAAGTTTTCAAAGGTATTAATTGCATTAATATATCTTTGTTTTTCTTGTTCTTTTTCTAAAATATCAGCTTTAATATCATCTAAAGTCTTGGTTTGATTATTTTCAGTGTAACTTAAGTCTTTTGGACTAACTTTATCTAATTCTTCTTTAAAGCTTGTTTTTTGATCATCAGATAATAATTCGCTTGCTTCAACTTGCTTAATTACTTTTTGGATTTCACCATCTAATGCTTCATATTTTTGATTAATTGAACCATCAGAATGATCTTCTTTAGTGCCTAAAAATTCATCGATGTTTGTTCCTAAATCTGTTGAATTAGTTTTATCTAATAATTCTTCTGTTTTAGCAATTACATCATCAAAAGCATCTTTAGTTATTTTAGTTGCTTGAGTATATTTATCTTCAGCTTTTTTCTTTTTGTACTCAGCAACTAAATTTGCTAAATCACCCATTTTATCATTTAAATCTGAGTATTTTTCTTTGATTTTTTGAGCTTCATTAATATCTGAACTATTTGTAATTTCTTCAATTAATTTATCTTTTTGAGCTTGATTTAAATTTGCGAAATTCTTTAAAGCATCATTAATAATCACTTGCTTATCAGCTTTAGTTTTTAATTGAATAATTTCATTGTTATTAGTTGCATTATCAATTTCTGTTTTCAATTCTTCAGCTTGATCAGCTGTTAATTTGCTTTTAGCTACCAATTGATCAATATAATATTTTGCTTTATTTTTAGCATCTTGTAAGTTAGTTAAAAATCCACCAATTTCTAAAGTTTTAGTTGCGCTAGATCTTTGATCTGTTAAGCCTTCTTTTAAAGAGGTTAAATGATAAGTTACTGTTAAGGTTCCAGTTTCATCATTTGCACTAATATCATCAATTACAATTTGTGCTTTATTAACTTCATTATTTGCAACTGAAGTAACAAAATAACTATTATTTAAGTTTTTAATCACTTCTGCTTTATTTGCAACTAGAGAACTTGCTTTAGTTGTATTTTGATCATTTTTATTGTAAGTAATAGTTTTTGCAATATTTTGATCAGCAATTACTCTATCTAATCTTTGATCTTCAGTTTGTAATCCGTTAATTGTGAAAGTAACATTATCAACATGAATAGTGTTTAAATTTGGACGTTTTGAGTAAATGCTATAAGTACCTGAAATAACTCCAGTTTTATCATTTCTTGAAGTGATTTGAATATTAGTTGCTTGATCTAATTCATTATTAATTGCATTAATATTTGCTTGTTGTAAATCACTTGGGCTAACTGAGTTTTTGTTAGTAATTTGATCTTGTCAATCATAATTTAAAGTTTGTAATCTTTGTAATTCTGTTTTAAAGCCTGTAAGTTGTTTTGCATCTTCTTGTGCAGTGGCATTGACAACTCTTTCAATGTTGTTTCTAGTTGTAGAAACAAGTATGTATTGCACTTGAATTAAACCTTGTTCATCATCACGTTTAACAATAGTTAATGAATTTGGTTTTAACTCAACTTGTTCATCCATTAAATCGCGACCATCTTTAAATTTAACTTGCACATTTTGATCAAGCACCTGATTTTCATTTAATGATGGTAAGTAATTTGCTTTATCAGGATAGTCTAATTTAATTAATGGTAATAATTTTTCAATTCTGTTAGCTTCTTCATCGTCATTAGTTACATAACCACTAAATTCTTGAGCTGTTGATTTTTCTGACTTAATTAATGGTTTTTCAGCTGGTTTATTTTCTCAATTTTCAGAAACTAGACCGTTTTCACCAGTTAAGTTTCTAGTAGATTCTAATTGGTAACCAACTAAAATTGTTCCATGTTCATTATCTGCATTTTTAGTATCTAATTCAAGATAAACTTTAATATTTTGGTTTTGGCCTGCCGAAGTTAAATTGCTTGTAAAATCAAAAGTTTCTAAATCAGAAGGTTTTTTGGCTTTTGCACCATCTTTTAAAGTATCAGAATTTTGACTAATAGTTACAGGTTGATTTTGATTATTATTTACTAAATCATCCAATCTTTGTTTTTCTGTTTTAAATCCAGAAATAATTGCATATTTAGTTTCAGATTGAACTGATTCAAAACCAGATTTTTTAGATTGTAATTTGTAACTTACTTTTAATTCACCAGTTATGTCATTATAACCAACAATTTGTTGATCAACAAATTCATGATCGCTATCTGGGTTAACTTGTCAATTTCAATTTTGGCCTCTCGCTTGAGTTAATGATGAAGCTAATTGTGAGTTTTTAGTTACATAATCAATAGTATGACTAAATTGATCATCAGTATTATTTACATCGATTGCGTCCAATCTTTCTTTTTCAGCTTCTTTTAATGATTTAAAGCCTGCTAATTGACCATTTTTGGTTGCTGTGCTTCCAACATCATTAAGATTTTGACCATTAACTAATCCTCTAGTTGAAACTAAACGATAAGTATAATCAATTGCTGCATCTGCACTGTTTGCATTTTTATTAACAATTTGAATTTGTGCATTAGTTAAATTGTTTGCGCTTAAAATTAATTGATTTAAAACTTCTTGAGGTAAGTGATTTTTATATTGATTTGCACTTACATTTTGAATAGATGCTTGTGCTTCTATTGCATTTAATAAATCATTTAATCTTTGACTTTCAGTTTTGAAGCCACTAATTGTAAATTCTTTTTCATCAGATTCTAAATTGCTGTAAATACCGTCTTTTGTAGATACAAAAACATATTTACCTGTAATTTGACCATTAATTTCGTCTCTAGTACTAATTTGAATAGTTTTTACTGTGGCTTGACTATCAGTTTGCTCAATTTGACTTGTAATTGCATCTTTAATAGAATCAGAAGGAAGCACATTAGTTTTATCTGTGTAATCAAATATTGCACTTAAGTCATTTAATCTTTTTCTTTCAGCAGCTTGATCTAAATTATTTTGTTCATTTTGAGTTCTAAAGCCAGTAAGAATTAATTCTTTAGCTTTTGAAGTAACGCTTGAATATTGATAATCATTATATTTAAGATTATCTTCAGATCAAATTAAATCGTTTCTTGATTTGTCACTTCTTAAAGTAATTTGACTTGTTAATGAGCCAGTTTCATCATCAGCACTAAAAGTCATAGTATTTAATGATGCTTGATCATTAACACTATTAGCATAAGCATAATTATTTTGGGTAGTTGATGTTGCATTTGAAGGTAAATAATTTACTCTATTGCTATTATCATTGTTAAAAATCAATGAAGTATTACTTAAATTATCTGCTAATTGATCTAATCTTTGTTGCTCAGTTTTGAATCCATTTAAAGTAATAGTTTTAACTTCTGAAGTAAAGTTAGTACCATTTTTAGTGCTTTTAGCAACATATTGAAGAACTAATTCACCAGTAACATCATTATAAGCAATTACTTTCACACTTTCTGCAGTAGTATCTTCGCGATTGCTTTGAATGCTAATTCCGCTTGGATTAGTTTTAAGTTCTGAAGCTAATTTGGTTCTATGATATGTGAAAGTAAAATCAGTATTTTCTAAAGCATTTAACTCTTGTTGTTCACGCTCATTAGCGGTTTGGAAACCAGTAAATGTATATTGGTTATTAGTTGTCTTAACTACTTGGTTATTTAAGTTGTTTTTATTTGATTCTAAATGTCAATTTAAAACAATTTCTCCAGTTTCGCTATTTTTGCTTTCAATTGAATCAATTACTAATTTAGCTTTATTTTGACTTAAAATATTAGTTTTTTGATTATCAATTTCTTGAGCTAAATATCCAGATAATTGTTCTAAAGCCACTTCATCAACAATAGTTAAGTTTTGTGCTTTATCACCAGCAAAATTAAACACCTTTTGGCTTGCATCCACTAAATTATTTAATCTTTGCAATTCAGTTAAAGTGTTTAAAGTTGCATTTTTAACACTTGATTTAACATCAGTTAAATTAGCTCTTTGTGAAGTTGCTAAGTAAGTAATTTGTACTTCTCCAGTTACTTCATTAATTGAAACAATATTAATATCTGAAATTAAAACAGTAGCATTTTCTACATTTGCAAATTCAATATCTCTAGCTTTAATTTCTGAAGCAGTTTTGGTTGCTTTTGTTTGCGAGCTTAAAGTAGGGCTGTATTCTAAAAGATCTAATCTTTGTGTTTCAGTAAAGTATTGGTTATTATTTGCTTTATTAAATGTATAAGTTTTTTTAGCAGATTGTAAAGTATTTAAATTATTTTTAGTTGATTGCAATTCATATGAAATAGTTAATGAACCATCTTTATCATTTTGACTTTCAATTGCTAAATTCACAACTTGTGCTTCTGCATCATTAGGTAAATTAATACTAAATGCATTATTACTATTATCAGTATTAATTTGACTTGGTAATAATTGATTATTTAAATTAGTATAAGTTGGATTAATTGCATCTAGACGATTAATTTCTTCTTGACTAGTTGTTAAATAATTATTAAATGTCACTTTTGGTGCATTATCTGAAACTAGATTTTGATCAACGTTATCATAACCAGAAACTAAATCTGTTCTGGTGGTACTTAATTGATAACTAACTTTAATTGTTCCAGTTTCATCATCACGATCTTGGTTATCAATTACTAAAGCAATATTAAGATTTTCATTATTTCAAGCTTCTGGTTTAGTGATCGTAAAGTCGTTATCGGTTAATTGTGAAGGTTTTTTAGTTAGAGCATCTTGATTATTAGTAATTACACTTGAAGTTTCAATGGCTTTAATTAAATTATCTAATCTTTGTTTTTCAGTTAAGAAACCTGTTAATTCAACTACTTTTTTGTCGCTAATTACTTCTTTACCTAAATTATTTTTAGTTGATTTTAATTTAAATTCAACTTTAATTTTTCCATTAACATCGTCATAAGCAATTACTTTTTGATCAATAAATTCATAATCAGCATCATTTGGTTTATTTCAAGTTCAATTAGTGATAGCATCATCTTTTAATGATGAAGCTAAAGTTGTTGCTTTATTTACATAGTTAATGCTGTATGATTGATCACTATTTAATCTTTCACTTTCAACATCTGCATTAGTTTTAAAGCCACTTAAAACTCCAGATGCATTTTCTGAATTTTGAGTTGATAAGTTTTGTTGATTGTTTAAAGTTTTAGTTGAAACTAAATTATAAGTATAAGCAATTTGACCTTTAACATCATCTGCCTCTTTAAGCACAACATTAATTCTTGCATCAGTTAAACTGTTATTTTTATCTTCAATTACAAAATTATTAATTATATTTGAAGCTAAATTATCTTTGTATGCAGCAGTTGCTAAAGCATTAATTTTAGCCTCTAATTGAGCTTTATTAGCTGTTAATAATTCATCAAGACGCATTTTTTCAGTTTTGAATCAATTTAAAGTAGCAGTTTTTATTTCAGATTCAACATCATTAGAAATTCCATTTTTTGTTGAAGCAAAAGTATATGAAAAAGTAATTGCACCTGTAATTTCATCATAAGCAGTTATATCTTTAATCTTAATTGTCGCTTCTGGATTTTGAGTTGTTATATTAGAAGTAATTTGATCTTTATTAGCCTCTGAAGGTAAAGTAGTTGCTTTATTAGTGTAATCAAAAGTAGCAGCTAATTTATTTAATCTACTTTGTTCATTTTCAAAACCAGTTAAGGTATATCTATTAACAATTTTTTGTTCATTTTCACTTAAAGTTTCTTTATTTAATAAACTTGCTAAATCATAAGTATATGAAATATCAGTTAAACCATTTTTAGTTGAAGTTAAAGTTACTTTAACATTTCTAGTTCCATTTCTATAATTATCACCAGTTAAACTTAGTAATTCATATTGTGGATTTATTTTATAGTTATTAGCATCAGCAATTGAAAGATATTGAGTTTGTAACTGGCTTGGATTAATAGTTGAATTTGTTTTATTTGGTTCACTATAATTAAGTGAAATTACATTTTTAAATAAGTTTTCTAATCTTTCTTTTTCAGTTAATAATCCTGAAGCTGTAAAACTTGAACTTTGAGCTGAAACAACTTCACTTGTTTGATTTGTTTCTTCTGGAATAGTAATTAAATCTTCTCTATCAGATTTTAAAGTGTAGTCAAAAGTAATTTGACCATCTCTATCACTTCTGCTAGTAATATTTGGGCTATTTTTGAAGCTTACTTTTTGCACATTACTATCTTTGAAGTTAATATTAAAGTCATTACCATAAATTGCTTCAGTTGGCACTTTTTTGTTAGTAATAGTTAAAATTGCATTGTCTTGAGTTAATAATGCATCTAATCTTTGTTTTTCTGTTTGGAAACCTTGAATTTCTGCATATTTAACATCTGAATAAACATTTGGTGAAGTTGTTGATTTTAGTCTATAAGAAACTTTTAATTTACCAGTAATATCATTGTAACCAACAACGGTTTTATCAACAATTTCAGCATTTTGATTATTTTGAATTTCTCATTGCAATTCTTGAGCATTAGTTAATTTTGAAGCTTGATTTTGTTTTTGTTCTGTAGTTGCTTTAACTGCCACAGCATTAATTGCGTCTAATCTTTCTTTTTCTACCTGATTACCAGTTTTAAAGTCTCTAATTACTGATTCTTTAGTATCAGAAGTTAAAGATTGATCAGTTGCATCTTTTATAACATATTTAACTGTTGCTGTTCCATCAGCATTATTTTTAACAATTTCTTTAATTACAATTTGATCAGTTGTAATTGTTGAACTACCTAAAGAACTATCATAAGCAATGGTTTTAGTTATATTGTTATCAACAATTTCACTTGGAGTAATTTTTGATTTATTAGTATAATCAAAAGTTGCATTATATTGATTTAATTTAGCTTTAGTTAAAATCTTATCAACCTCTGATTGCTTTGTCTTGCTTGCTTGTAAATCAGAAATTCGATAAATTTCTGATTTATATTGTTGTTTTTGTTTTTCTGTTAAATAACTTAATCCATTAATATCATTTTTTGCTTTATTTTTAATTCCATCAAGTAAAGCAAAACTATTATTTAATGAACCACTTTGATTAATATCTCCAATTAAAGCATTTAATGAAGGATTAGTAGTTCCATTATTTGTAATTGAAGAAATTAACTCATTAGCTGAATTTAAAATAGTATCAAATTGACTTTGATTAGTTGCGCTTGTGTAATCAACATTAGCTTTTTTGTTTGTATATTCAATAACTAAATTTTTCAATTTTTTCATTGAATTATTTAAGTTAACATTTTCTTGTTTTCCAAAAATAGTTTGAGCATCTTGGGTGCTTGTAGCATTTTGAATTTTTTCAAATAATTCTTGATTTTGTTTTGGATTTAAATGTTCATAAGTAGAAGTTAATTTAAAAATTTGATTATCTTTTGCTTCTTGTTTATTTAATTCATCAAGACTTGTAGCTTTATTAACTGCATTTATTAATGCTTGTTTTTGACTCTCAGTAATTTTATTAGCATTTTTTGCTTGATTAATTGCTTCAATTAAAGAAGCTTTTTTATCATTTAAAGCTTTTTGATTTGATGTTAAAAATCCATTAATAGTAGCAGATTTAGAATCTGATTTAATTTTTTCATCTTCTGGTAAATAACTAAATTTTGGATCTGTTGAAACTAATTGGTAATTAAGAGATACTGTACCGTTTGAATCTGTTTTTACAATATTACTTGTAACAACATTTGCTTTACTATTATTAGGTAAGTTATTAGTAATTGATGAATGACTAATTGCTGAAGGTAAAATAGTTTCTTTACTTGGATAATTAAAAGTTAAATCAATTGCATTTAATCTTGCTTTTTCAGCAGTAATTTCATTTCCATCAAGATTGTTATAAGTAGTTGCAATAGTAGATTTTAATTGATCGTATTGACTAATATAATTTTCAATAAAGTTTGTGTAATTTGTTGGAACTGGGGTTGGTTGTTCCAATTTATTTTTAGATGTGTTTAATTTAGCATTAAGATTAGTTAAAGCAGTATCAAAATCAGATTTTCTTGCTTTTGATCCATCAGTATAATCAGAACTTGATTTAGCTGAATTATATGTATTAATTAAAGTTAAATCAGTTTTGCCAAAATCATCGTTTAATTTTTTTGCTTTTTCATAAATTGCTTGTCTTTGACTTGGATCTGCAGCTTTGATTTGTTTGATTATAAGATTTTGTAAATTCTCAGTTAAATAGTTTAATTCTTTTACTTTATTGATAAAAATATCACCATCTAGAGCATTATAAGCATTAGTTAAATTTTCTTGTAATTTAGAAATTTTTGAAGAATCAATAGTGCCACTTTTATTATTTAATAATGAATCAGTTGCTGTTTTGTATGCATCAAAAGTTCTCTTTTTATCGCTAGATGCATAATTATACTTATCGCCATTAAGATCTAATTCGCTTGCATAATCTTTTAAGTTTTTTGTTACGTTATTTACATTATTTATTAAATTTTTGTAATTATTAACAACACTTTGATCACTAAAGTTTTTAGAAAGAATATCATTTTTAAATGCTTCTTTTTGTTTTTGACTTAAAACATTATTTTTGCTATTTAATGTTTTTGAATCTAAATAATCAATTAATTCCTTATGGAAATTATTTTGTTTTTCTATTTCATCGACTATTGTTTTAAGGTTTTTATCGTTTCCAAAATATACTCAATTTTCTTGAGCATTTTCTGTTTTATATGTATAAATTTTAGCACTATCAATATTGCTTAAAGCAGTTTTTTTTAATTCACTTGAAACGTATTTTAATGAGTTAATTTTATCTTTTGCTTTTGTTTTAGCTTGATTGAATGCTTCAGAAATTAAAGAATTTAATTGATTATTAATTGTATTCCTATTATCAGTTAATTGATAATTTGTTTCATTGTAACTAAAGTTTTTTTCATTTGGTATTCTTTGAATAAAAGACGATTTGGCGTTACTATCTAAATAAGTAAATGAATTAATATCATTTGTAAATTGACTTTTATTTCCATTTAATTCTAGAATTTTATCAATTCAATTAGTTTTTAAATTACTTGCATTTTGTGTTTTAAAAGTATCCAAATTACCTTGTGAATAAAAAGCATAAGATGAATCATTTAATGCATTATTGCTGTTTTGCAATTTTGTAACAAAATTGGTATATCAAGCATTATCAGTAGTTGATTTATTGTTTGTTTTACCATATACTAATTTATCATTTTGAATATTGTCAATAATTGGTTTAATCTTCTGAATTTCATCATATAAATTAGATAATGATTTTATTTTGTTTAAGATGGTGTTTTTATTACTTTGATATTGTGCATTATTAGTTGGAACAAAAGTAGTTATATCATAAGGGGTGTTATATCTTGAAAGTACAGAATTAATTGCATCAATTATAAATTTAGTACCTTGAACATAGTTATAATTACTTCAGGTTACATTAGTAATACTTTGACTATTTAAGGTATTAATAAATTCATTTTCTAAATTAGTTTTACCACTACTTTTTATTTTAGAAATGGTAGCATCTACATCATTTATAAATTGTTGGACTTCAGTTGCATTTTGTAAAAGAACATTTGTTTCATCATCTCTGTTTATTGCTTCATTATTTGAATTCAAATTAGATTGCAAATTATATTTTCTTTGTGTTTGTCTATTGAACCCTTCTAATTCTAATAACTTTAATGCAGGTCCTTTTGCTTCTCTTTGATCCGCAAAAGCAAAAAGAACTTTGTTACTAATTTCATTATTTCAATCTGTTTTATCTGTTGTACTTAGAACTAACCTCCTTAATTCTGCTCTCTTTTCTTCTGCTTGACCTTGTAAAGTGTTTAAATTGGCAATTTCATTTTTATAATAATCAAATCATTTTGAACCATTAAAAGAATATGTAGATTCATTAAAATTTGAATTACTTTTAATTTGATCTAATAAATGATTAATTTGAGGGGCAGTTAATCATTTGTTTTTAGTTCTGTCATTTGCAAATCTTCGCAATTTTTCATAATCGGTTAAATCATAACTAATATTATTAAAATTAATATATCCATTTTCATCCAAATCATTAAATGAAAATAAATTAGAGTTTGTAGTTGAATATGAATTATTAGAAATAATTTTTCATTTTTTACTATCTTCTGAATTTATAAAACTTGTTTTAAGTTTTAAATTATTCATATTTCTATATAGGATTAAAGAATCTATATTATTTTTAGTTTTATATTCTGAAAGAATTTTATTTTCATTTATTATTTCATTATATTTTGATTTGTCTATCGAATGAATAAATCTTTCAACTCCATTAGTTTCTTCAATTAAGGATAATGATGTATTCGGTAATTTGTCACTATCTAATAAATATTCACTTTTAATTATAGTTTCACTTGTATTTAATTTAATATTTTGATAAGTCTGGCGATCGGCAATTTTCATAAATGAACCATATTGACGATCAGCTCATTTTGATCATTCATATTTGAATTGTCCAAAACCAATATAAGTTTTTTTATTTGATGAGCTTCTTGTTTGAGAGTTAGTACTATTCCCAATGCGAACACCATTATTATCAATTGTAGCTGGATTTCTTTTTAAAGTAAATTCAACTTGTAAAGAAGGAGTAAAATGTTCAGTTTCATCTTCTGATCTTATTTCAAAAATTAATAATCCACCTTGATTATTATTAAGAGAATCATAAATAAATTTATCGGCATATTGTTTTTGATGTAAACCTAATTTGTAAGCATCATTTTTATATGGGTATGGAACATATTTGTAATCACCATCTAAAGCTGGTTCATCATGAATAACCATATTAGCAAGCGTTCTCTTTTTGAAGTAATCATTTGTAGTACCTCATAAAACATCATATTGTTGATTAATATTCGCACTAATTTCTCTTGGATAAGTATTCGAATTATAAAAAGAACCATAATGCATTGAATTTAATCAGCTTTTTCCTGTACCTTTATATGTAGCACTTGAATTTCTATCAAATTCAACAGATTCAAAATTTTTGTTTGAATTGTAAAATCTTAAACCTGAAAAATTAGAACCACTTTTATAATAACCGGTATAGTCATATGATTTAGAAATTCATGGATTAATTTTATATTTATTATCTTCTACACCTTGATAATATTGGGCTTCACTAAATTTATCAGCTACATTATAATTTTCGTCCACTCTTAATTTATATGTTCTAACATTTTTTGAGTTGGTATTAGTTAAATTAAATGAACCATCAGAATTTCTTCTTGTTGAAAGAGTAACATTTATTTCACCAGTTAAAATTAAATCTTCAGAAAATCAGATACCTGCTAAATATTTTTTGTCCTGTGTCTTTAAATTATCAACATTAAACCCAACTTTAAAGGTCTTTGTATCGTTTTCTGCATCTCATCCATCTCCATTAAAAAATGATGAATCTTGTCTACTAGAATTTTTCTGTCAATTATATCTTTGTTCTATAAGACTATTACTAAGAACAAGAGAAGGATTTAATAAATCTCATGCCCTATTATAATTATTGCCGTATTGTTTTTGTTTACTCAAATTATCATTGTAATCATAAAGCCTATATCAATTATTTCTATAATTAATATAGTTATTTGTCTTACCACTTTGATTATTTACACCTGGAGTTGCTCCAATGTAAATAGGTTTATGACTACTAAAAGCACTTCAACCGTTATAAAACATACCTTGAGCATTTGTGTAATTAGTATAAATACCATCATCTTGTACTTTGTTATATTGAGTGTAGCTCATGTATTTACTATCAATTTCCTGTGAACTTCCTGTTGTATTAGTTTGAGAAATAGGTAAAAATACAAGAGGTAAAGATCCACTTGTAGCACTAACTGCTAATACAATTTTCTTAATCTTTTTTCTATTTTTCATAACATACCACCTTATATATATGAGTATAAATTTTTAATAATTTTGTAGACTCAGTTAAATTAAGAGGATCAAAATTCTCACCTGAAGCATTGCGTAACTAAATTAATTTATCTGAATTACTTAATTAATCCCATCATTAGGTTGATTAAGTGAATTTACTATTGTATCCCTATAAAGGCAATAAGGCTATTAATGAAGTCATTAGCATTCCCGTTGCTAATGTAAACTTCGCTATTTTCTTTTTTTATAATTTTCCCTTTTTTGTAAAAAATAACTTTTTATTTTTATTTTTAAAATAAAAGCATTTTACAGAATAATTATATTGAATTATGGTACCACAAAAAAAAGCATATGACCCTATTAGGCAGGCCTAAAATGTTTTTTTTTTTTTTTAGGGACCTGAAAAAGTGCAATATTTTTACAAAAATATAGGTATTTTGATATTTTTGCTAACTACTTTTATTTTTCATTAAGGCTATCACAAACCAAACTTTTGAATGTAATTTGCAATGTAAAGCCGAGTTTCTCCTGCGTTTCCCACTTGCTAGTATAAAAAGCAAAATATCCGTTTGAAGCGGATATTTATTTTTACTTTTTAATCATTTCTAAAACTTTTTGAATTAATAGATAGTCATTTCAACTATCTTCCAAACTTTTATCTTTAATATCGAAAATTTTGACTGTTTTATTGTTGAATTTTTCTTCAACTTCTATAATGTCATTAATCATTTTGTTTAATCTATGTTCTGTAAATTTATCTTTTTGAGATAAACCTATTAAATCATTAATTTTGAAAACTAAGAATTTCATTAAAACTAAACTTAAAAAGCAAAGACAGATATAACCAGTAATGTGTTTCCAACTTGATAAATACATGGGTCTAAGAACTAATCTACTCTTTAAGCTTCTAAAATTCTCTTCAACTTTTCATTGTTTTGCATATAAATCTACAATTTGATCAGGAGTTAAATCATGTCTATTTGTCTCGTAAACATAATATCCATCGAATTTTTCATCTTGCAAAATCTTTTCGTTATCAAGTTCATAATAACCAGATTTGTCAACAGCTTTAAAGAATCTATATTTCTTCCCGCCTGCAATATCTTCATAAGAAACTTTTCCGTTTTTAGCTTTCTTGAGGAAGTTATTGATTAAAATTTGTCTATCTTCTGCATCTTTTCTTGCTCTCTTCTTACTAAAAGTAATGATTCTTTTTCTTATTTTTCCATTGATTCTACCGTTTCTATATTGAGAAAGAAATTCTTCTGATTTATGCACTAAACCGGTTTTAGAATGAATATAACCTTCTTGGTTTAAAACAAATTCTTTAAAGTCTTTTGTTCCTGTTTTCATCCGGTAAGAAATAATGAATTTTAAACCTTTGGACTCTAAAAATCTGATGTTTTTGTTTAAAGACATACCTTTATCAGCGATAATTGTAATTTGTTTTATCTTATATATTTTTTGAATTTCCAAGACAAAAGGGATGAATGTGTTTGCATCTGTTGTATTTCCAGGAAAGACTTTGTAATGTAGTGGAATTCCGTTTGAATCAGTTGCTAGCCCAATAACAATTTGATCTTCTTTAAACTTACCGTCCTTTGAATAACCAGGTTTTTTGTACCCTTCTCTACTAAAAGTTTCAAAATAAGTAGTGGTGGAATCATATCATATGATTTCTACATCTTTTTTGTGTTCATTTACAAGAACTGAATTTACATTTTGTAAAATTTGCCCCCTATTTTCAGCGATGTAATCTAACGATCTGTAAAAAGAATTTTTAGAATAAACAAATTCTTGTTCTTT
This sequence comes from Mycoplasmopsis gallinacea, assembly GCF_012220205.1. Taxonomy (NCBI): domain Bacteria; kingdom Bacillati; phylum Mycoplasmatota; order Mycoplasmoidales; family Metamycoplasmataceae; genus Mycoplasmopsis; species Mycoplasmopsis gallinacea. The sequence continues at coordinate 1,007,495 of NZ_CP047225.1, forward strand.
TTTTAGACTATTGAAAGTGCCTAAAATACTTAATGGCTCTTTTAATCTTTGATAAATTTGTTGCATCACAACTTCTTTTAAACTTACTGATTTTGTTTTATGACAGTCTTTAAAAATGTCAAAATGATCAACCAACGAAGAAACAAGTTCATATCCCTTAAATCTTTTTCTATATTCAACAAGATCATTTTTGTTTTCTTTAAACTTTTGATTAATAATTTCAATAATTTCTTCTTTGGGAGTTGTTAAAGGTATGTCTTTAACAAGCATTTTGATTTTTTCAATTGAATTTTTTTGATACTTCTCAAAGTCATGTTCATATCCAACCCCAAATCTCGTTTCATATCCTGTGCCTTTTATTTTTCTGCACCCGACCTGTATATATGTACCTGCTTTTTGTTTAGAAACACACAATATTCATGTTCTTTTTTCTTTTGTTTTTGCTTGCATGCACATATTATATCATATTTTACCTAGTAAATTACTAGGTTTTTTACATATTTATTAGATAAATATGTACTGCTGCGAAAATGTAAAAAAACTCACTTAAGTGGGAAACGCAGGTGGAGTTGCTCCAATGTAAATAGGTTTATGACTACTAAAAGCACTTCAACCGTTATAAAACATACCTTGAGCATTTGTGTAATTAGTATAAATACCATCATCTTGTACTTTGTTATATTGAGTGTAGCTCATGTATTTACTATCAATTTCCTGTGAACTTCCTGTTGTATTAGTTTGAGAAATAGGTAAAAATACAAGAGGTAAAGATCCACTTGTAGCACTAACTGCTAATACAATTTTCTTAATCTTTTTTCTATTTTTCATAACATACCACCTTATATATATGAGTATAAATTTTTAATAATTTTGTAGACTCAGTTAAATTAAGAGGATCAAAATTCTCACCTGAAGCATTGCGTAACTAAATTAATTTATCTGAATTACTTAATTAATCCCATCATTAGGTTGATTAAGTGAATTTACTATTGTATCCCTATAAAGGCAATAAGGCTATTAATGAAGTCATTAGCATTCCCGTTGCTAATGTAAACTTCGCTATTTTCTTTTTTTATAATTTTCCCTTTTTTGTAAAAAATAACTTTTTATTTTTATTTTTAAAATAAAAGCATTTTACAGAATAATTATATTGAATTATGGTACCACAAAAAAAGCATATGACCCTATTAGGCAGGCCTAAAATGTTTTTTTTTTTTTTTTTAGGGACCTGAAAAAGTGCAATATTTTTACAAAAATATAGGTATTTTGATATTTTTGCTAACTACTTTTATTTTTCATTAAGGCTATCACAAACCAAACTTTTGAATGTAATTTGCAATGTAAAGCCGAGTTTCTAAGTTGAAACAAATTTATACTCACACACTTTAGGTATATGAGTATTTTTAATAAAAATATATAAAAAATCACGCGAAAATTTTTAACGCGTGATTTTTCTAATTTATAAGTTAAATAACTAGCATTTCTCTTTTAATTAGAGAATATAGCATTAATCTTCATCTTGCACTTTTCTTCTCTTAAGAACAAGAATAATGAATATAAGTCCCATTGTGGCGATTGTACCAGCAGCAAGAATTAATAATCATCAAAGTTTACTATTTACTTCTGTATTAAGTAAAAGTCTATTAATTTCAGTTTGTTCTTTAATATCATTATTTGTGTGTTTATCAAGATTATCTAAGATGTTATTTGAATTGCTTATAGCATTATTAATAGCATCTTTTTGTTCTTTAGCGAATTTATTTCACTTATCTGTCTTAGTTAATTTTTCTAAGTCATTAACTGATTCAATTAATTCTCTAGCATCAACAATTTTAGCAATAATTTCGTTTTGTTTAATTTCAAAACTTGGGTTATTTACTTTGTTGTCAATTACTAAGTTGATTAAGATTTCTTTAGCTTTATCATTAAGAATTTCATCTTGATTAATTTGTTTAATTAAATCGTTTTTGTTTTCGATTTTGCTAATATTTGTTCTAACTTGATTATCATTTGCAAGATTAATTGTTTCATCAATTAATGTTTTAGAAATATCCTTGCTAATAATATCATTATTAGCTTCATTTGTAAGTTTTAGAACTTCATTAAGCTTGTCTTTAATTGCGGTAAGCTGTTCATCAAAAGTAGGTGAATCGTTTTGCACATCTTGAGTTTGTTTTACAAGGCTATCTTTAAGATCTTCTGAAATAACTGCGTTATTTCTAATTTGCTCAATTAAGTTAGCTTTAGCATCAATATGTTCAAGTTTTTCACTAGCTTTTGGATCATTTGCGGCTACATTAATAGCTTGATCGATTAATTTAGCTTTATCATCTTCAGTAAGAGTTTCACTTCTTTGGATTTTTGTAATTAAATCAGCTTTTTTGTTGATTGTATCTAATTTAGAATCAAAACTTGTATCTTTAGAATCAAGATTATGAATTTCCTTAATTAATCTTTCTTTTTGTTCATTTGTTAAGTTAGGGTTATTTCTAATGTTATTAATAGCTTGCTCTTTTTTATCAATGTTATTAGCAACTTTTTCATATTTAGAATTATTTGGATTATTTTCCAATGATTCTTTAACTAACTTAACTTTATCTTGCTCACTTAAGTTTTCATCATTATGAATCTTAATTAATTGATCTAAGGTGTGTTTAATATTATCAAGCACTTTAGCAGCATTTTCACTAGAAGAATCAACATCATCAACCATTTTGATTAACTTAGCTTTTTCTTCTTCAGAAAGATCTGAATTGTTAATTGCTTCGTATAAATCAGCTTTTTTATTAACGTTCTCAATTTGCTTATCAAGCTTATCATTGCTTTGTTTATTATCAAGATTTACAAGTTCTTCAATTAGCTTTTCTTTTTGATCATCAGTAATATTTCTATCAACAATATTATCAATAGCATCTTTTTTATCTTTGATATTTCCAAGCTCGCTATCTGTTTTGTCAGTTCCATTTTCAACATCAACAACTTGGTTAATTAACTGATCTTTAATTTTTTCATCAAGTTTATCATCCTTGCGAATTTCTTCAATTAATCCTAATTTAGAATCAATATCTTCAAGCTTATCATCAAATTTAGGATCATTGCTTGGAGTATTGATTAACTGATCAATAAGTTTTTCTTTATCTTTGTAAGTAAGATTTTCGTTTTTGTCAATTTTCTCAAACTCTTTCATTTTATCTCTGATGTTATCAAAAATTGTATCTGCATTTGGATCGTTGCTATCAACTGGATTAAGCTCTTCAAGAAGATGATCTTTTTGGTATTCTTCAAGATCTGAATTATTGATTTCTTTGTATAAATCAGCTTTTTTATCAACATTTTCAAGTTGCTTTTGAAGCCCTTCTGGAGTTTGCTTATTATCTAAGTTTAAAATCTCATTAATAAGATTTTCTTTTTGTTTATCAGTAAGTTCAGGATCGTTTTTGATTTTCTCAATTGCATCCTCTTTAGCTTTGATGTTTTCAAGCTCATTATCAATTTTTTCTGAATCATTTTTAGTTTCGTGAACTTGGTTAGCTAATTCATCTTTAGTTTCTAGATCAAGATTATCATTTTGACGAATTTCTTTAATTAAGTCGATTTTATCTTTAATGTTATCTAATTTCTCTTCTGATTTAGGATCATCTTTAGCAACATTTAAAATTTCATCACTTAATTTTTGCTTATCTTCTTCAGTTAAAACATCATCACTTTGAATTTGATCAATCAAGTTTGCTTTATCTTTAATTTTTTGAATTTCTGAATCTAAGTTTTCGTCTTTATTATCTAAATTAAGAGCTTCCTTGGCAAGAGTGTCTTTTTGATCATCAGTTAAATTATCTTTATTTCTAATTTCTTTAACTAGTTCTTCTTTAGCTTTTTCATTATCAAAAAGGGTATCAAAGTTTTTATCCCTTGGATCAAGAACTGAAACATTTTCAGTTAATTTATCTTTATCTTTTTGAGTTAAATTTGTATCAGCATTAATTTCTTCATAGAAATCTTTTTTCTTATTAATGTTTTCAAGAGTAGTTGCATATGAATTTTTATCTTCATTTTGATTAGCTTTATTATCAACGTTAGCATTAAGAGCATCTTCAATTAGATCTTCTTTTTGCTTATCTGTTAAGTTGCTATTGTCTTTAATTTCTTTAATAAGATCTGCTTTATCAACTATTTTATTAAGTTCGTCTTGGAATCTCTGAATATCTTCTTGATCATTTGAATCTTCAGGGTCTTTAACGTTCGTAATTTGATCAATTAAAGCTTGTTTTTCTTCAGGAGAAAGGTCAGTAGCTTTAACTTTTTCAATTGCTATATCTTTATCATTTTTGAAGTTAGTATTTCCATCAAGTTTATTTGCAGCATTAATTAAATCTTCTTTTGCTTTATTAACAGCAGCAATATCAGCATTAAGTCCATTTGGATTTTCACCATTTGCAACTAAATCTTCAACTGCTTGACGTGCATTATCATAGTTTCCTTTTGAAGGTTCACCAGCAGCTTTATATTTAAGATTATTTTCTTTATCAAGTTCATCTTGAATTGCTTTAGCTGTATCTTTTAAATCTTTCATTGCATCATCTAATGTTTTAGCATCAGCAACTACTTGATTTACATTAGCAATTAAGTCAGTAGCTGGATCATTTACTTTGTCTTTTAATGCATCTTTTTGAGCTTTGTTAAGATTTTCTAATTTATCAATTTCGCTAATAGCATCTGATTTAGCTTTAGCTAATTTTTCTTCACCTTTAAGCGCATTTTTAGCTGAGTTTAATTCATTGATTTTACCTTGAATCACTTCTTCATCTAAAATTGCACTTCCAATTTCTTTAGTGGCTAAATTGTTTGCATCATTATATGCATTATCAAAACGAGTTTGTTGCGCTTGATCTTCATTTCTGTAATTTGAAGTAGTTTTAACATCGCTTGTGTTATTAATAACCTCTTTAAGTTCGCGCATTTTTGTATCAAGACTATTTGCAACTGCCGTTTCATTTCTAATAGCTTCCGGAGTTGTAGCTTTATCCATTTTTTCTTTAATAGATGCTTTTTGAGCATCATTAAGATTTTCTAAAGCGTCAACTTTAGCTTCTTCTTCATTTCTAACTCTTGTAATGTTTTCTTCACCATTAAGTGCTTTAATTGCATCATTAATTGCTTTATTTACAGTTTCAAGAGCAGAAGCATCTAGTTTATTAGTTTGATTTGGAAGATCATTTAAGAATGTTTCACCAGCTTTAATTGCATTATCGTAATTTTCTCTTAAGTTTGCTTCTGAACCTGTATAGTTAATTTCTTTCTTAAGTTCAGGTGCATTAGCAATGTATTTATTAAGAGTATCCATTAAGCTATCAACTTTACCATTATTTGCATCAGCTTCATTAACTCCACTAAGTGATGTTTGCTTATTAATTTCAGCTTTAGCAGCTTCTTTTTGTTCATTTGTTAAGTGAGTATGCTCAGGATTTTCTCCTTCAATTTTAGCAATAGCATCTTCTTTAGCTTTAGCAAGTCTCTCTTCACCATCTAAATCATTTTTAGCTTTGTTAAATGCTTCAATTCTCTTTTCAACAGCAGAAAGGATTAAGTTTGAACCATTTTCATCACTAAAATCTTTGTCTCTTGTAGTAAGAGCATTTTGATAAGCTTGTTGTTTATTTTCGCTCGCTTCTTTATAATCAATATCTTCTTCATTAACTTTTGGAAGATTTTTGTATTCTCCCATTTTGTTATTTAATGTTTTAGCAGCTTCTAATTTAGTATTTGCTTCTGAAGCTTCAGCATTAGTAATTTGATTTGCATAAGCATCTTTTTGAGCTTTATTTAGGTGTTCTAATTTATTAACTGCACTAATAGCATCTGATTTAGCTTTTTGAGCTTCTTTAGCTGCATCAATTGCATTTTTAACATTGATTGCATAGTCTGCATCACTTAGGACAATTGCAGCTTCATCAATTTTAGCTTCATAAGTATTTCTTTCATCTTGAGTTAATAGATCAAGAGTTTTAAGTTCTTCTTTAGCATTAGTTTTAGCATATTCTAATCCGTTATTGTAAATCGGATCAATTGCTGTATCATCAGTTTCTTTAGGTAAATTATTAATTTGCTCAACTAAAAAAGCTTTTTGTTCTTCTGTTAATGTAGGGAAGTGGTCTTTAACATTGTTTCTTGCGACTTCTCTAATTCCATCAAGAGCATCTGTAGCTGTTTTTAATGAATCTTTAGCAGTATCTGCTTGACCAGATAGGCTATTTAATAATTCTTTGTTTAAACTATCTAATGGATTTGATTTTAGATTTTGAAGCACAGTTTCGGCATTAGTTAACTGCTTCTCAACTGATTCTTTTCTATCTTGAGCATCGTTTGCGTAAATAGGAAGAGCTTGTTTTGCTTTTGTTGCAGCAATTTGTTTTTCAAGCTGTTCAAGTGAAAGATTGAATTTTTTAGCAGCTTCAATAATTTTGTCTGCTTCTTCTTTATTTGGAGCATTATTTATAGCATCTTTGATTTTATCTTTTTGATTTTGATCTAACTTATCAAGCTTATTAATTGCTTTATCATATGCTTTTTTGTTTTCTTCACTGCTTTTTACAAGTTTTTCATATGCTTCTTTTAACTCTTTTGTTTTTGTATCAATTGTTGATTTATCACTGTTTTGAGTAAGAGCAGTTTTTAAAGCATCTAATTTTGCATCATAATCTGTACGAAGATCTTGGTTGGCAAATTTGTATTTATTAGCTACTTTGTCTTTATCATAAGCATCATCATTTAAAGTTTTAACTGTAAGAGCAGTATTATTTGTTAATTCTTTAAGTTTAGTAACAATAGTGTTTTTAGCATTTAACATTGAACTATTTAACGCGTCTGCTTTATTAGATACTTCAGTTGTTCCTGAAGATAAAGTATCAATAACTTCTGTTTTTAAATCAGCTTTTTGAAGATCATTTAAATGTGGAAGGCCATCTATTTTTGTAATAGCTTTCTGTTTGTCATTATTTGAATCTTGCGCTTCTTTTAAAACAGCAAGTAATTTTTTGTCTGGAGAAAGTGGGTTAGAAGTGGTATCTTTTGCTGCATTATCAACTTTAACATCTAATAATCTAATATCTTCATTATTTAAGTATTTTGAAGAAATAGCACTTTTATCATCAGTGTGTTTATACCCGCTGATTATTTCTTTTGCTTTATTTTGCGCTTCTTGGAATGTTCTATTTAAGATGTTTTCTAATTTAGCTTGATCAGTGTTTTCTCTATCAAGAGCTTCAACTTCTTTTAAGTATTCTTGTTTTCTATCTTGAGGTAAAAGTTGATCTGTGTAAGCATTAATTTCAGTTCTAATTGCTTCACGTTTTCCATCAAGTTTTGCAATAGCTTCATCTAATTTTGTAATCTCTTCATTTACTTTTGTTGTTTTTTCGCTAAGCGAAGTAGCATTGTCAGAACTTAAAGCTTCTTGTTTTAATGCTTCTCTTGCAGCTTTTGCTTGATCAATTACATTGTCAAATGCTTCTTGTTTTGCACTTGTATCATTTGAGTAAATATGATCTGCTTTTTTAGCTTCAGCTTCAACGATTTTTGCATCTAAATCAGATATCTTATTATTTAATTGTTCTGCTTTTGTTACAAATTCTTTTGCTGCTTCGTAAGAATCAAGAGTAGGTAAAGTAGTCTTAAGACTTTCTCTTTGAGCTTCTTCTAATTTATTTAAAGCACCAATTCTCTCTTTTAAAGCATTTAATTTAGTTTCACCATCGAGGTCTGTGTAAGCTTGATCTAATTCATTTTTAGCAGCTTCAATTTTCTCTACAGTAACATCATCTGCTTTGATTAAGCTTTTAAGTTCTTCAAGTTTGTTATCAAATTCACCTTGGTTGTCAGCTCATTTGTATTTAAGCTCATCTTTGTTTGAATCTTTAGTTGCTAAATATGTTTTAGTTTCAGCAATTTTATCATTTAGAGTTTCTGCATTTGATTGAATTATTGTAGCTTGATTTGTTGCAGCAGCTTTAATTTCTGCCTCAAAACGAGATTTTTGACCTTCAGTTAAATCACTTAATTTTTTAACTTCATCAATTTCATCTTGTTTAGTTTGATTATCTGCTTTAGCTTTAGTAATAATTTGATTCAAATTATAATCAGGGCTAGCTGAATCACCTTTTTGCGCTTGATCTAATGACTGAGTAAAACTATCTTTTTCATCTTGATTTAAGTTTGGTAAATCATTAATTACTGTTTTAGATTTTTCTTTAGCAGCGTCAAAAGCGTCGCTTAAGATCTTATTAGCATCTTCAATAGCAGGATCTTTTTGATCTAAAGCATCGATTCTATCGATGTATGGTTTCTTGTCAGCTTCTGAAATTAAATCATTACTGTATGCGTTGATTTCACCTCTTAATGCTTGTCTTTTTCCATCAAGTTTGTCAATTTCATCATTTAATGCAGAAATGCTCTGATCAATTAGAGTTTCTTTTGCACCTAACTGAGTAGCATCTAAATTACTTAAATCTTCTGCTAAATAATTTCCTAAATATGTTTCAAAATTAGTAATTGCATTATCAAATGCTATTTGTTTTTCAGTTGTATCTTTTGAATAGATAGCATCTGTTTTTTTGTCTTTAGCATCTTGAATTTTTGCTTTTAATGCACCTACTTTATCATCTAGTGATTTAGCAGCTTCTACAAACGTTTCACCATTTTCGTAAGTATCAATAGTTTCGAGTGTTTCTTTAAGTTTACCTTTTTGATCATCACTTAAGTGGTTAAATTCACCAATTTTAGTTTTTAACTCATCTAATCTATTTTCGCCATTAAGTGTGTTGTATGCATTTGATAATTCAACTTTAGCAGCTTCTATTTGTTCTGCTGTTACTGTATTTGAATTAATTAAATCATTTAATGCTTGAAGTTTATTATCAAATTGTTCTTGATTATCAGCTCATTTGTATTTAAGCTCATTTTTCTTATTAGACATATCAGTAGCATATTGTTTAGCTACTGGAATTTCAGTGTTTAAAGAATTAGCTTTAGCTTCAATGTCAGTAACATTAGCTACTGGCTGTGCTTTAATTTGTTTTTCAAATTCTTCTTTTTGGCCTGTAGTTAAGTTAGGTAACGCTTTAATTCTATCGATTGCATCTTGTTTAGTTTTATTATCATTTGTAGCATTTGTAATAATTGCGCTTAAATTACTATCAGGTTGAGTTGAAGCACCTTTTGCTGCTGAAGTAATTTGTTGCTTGTAAGTTTCTTTTTCAGATTCAGTTAAATTACTTAAAGCGTCAATTTTTTCTTTCACTTTTTCTTTAGCTGCATCAAATGCGTCATTTAAGATCGATTCACTTTCACTTGGTTGGAAATCTTTTTGATTTAAATTATTAATTTTTTCTAAATAAGTGTTTTTATCAACTAATAAATCATCTTGGTAAGCATTAATTTCATCTCTTAATGCTTGTCTATTTCCATCAAGTGCATTAATTGCACTATCTAAAGTTTGAACACTTGTATCAACATCATCTGCTGTGCTTGAAATTGTTTCAGCAGTTGCATTAGTAAAGTCTACTTTAGAATAATTCTCTAAATCTTTTTTAGCACTTTCGATTGCTTTATCAAAAGCGGATTTTTTATCGGCAGTATCGTTTGAGTAAATTGGATCATTTATCTTAGATTCAGCATCTGTGATTTTGTCTTTTAACTTACCAAGATTTACATTCAAGTGCTTAGATTTTTTAAGAATATCTTTAGCAGTTTCTAAATCATCAGCATTTTCAATTAGATCTTTAATTTGATTTTTTTGATCTGAAGTTAAGTTATTTAAACCGTTAACTTGGCTTTTAAGATCGTCGATTTGATCGCCACCATTAAGAGCGTTAAAAGCTGCTTCTAAAGCTGTTTTTGCGCTCTCATTTTCATCTTTAGTTACATTTGCTTCACTTAATAATTCTTTAGCTTTATCTAGCGCTTCATCATATTTGGTTTTAAGCTCTGATTCAGCTGATTTATATTTATTAGCAGTTTTTTCTGCTCCAAACATATTTTCAACAGTTAAGTTATCATTTTTGCTTAATTGTTGAAGCTGGCTCAATGTTTCATCTTTTAAAGCCTTAACTGAACTATCAATTGCTACAGCTTTATCTTTAATAGCTTTAGCTTGATCGTGTGAGTTAGATTTAACTTCATTAACTAAAGTTTGTTTTTGATCATCGGTTAAATTATCTAAATCATTAATTTCTGTAATTGCTGTATTTTTAGCATCATTTCATTCTTGAGCTTTATCTAAAATATCTTTAATACTATTATCGTGTTTTTCGTATTTATTTGCATTTATAGCAGCAGAATCAACATTTCCTTTTAACTCATTTAATTCATTTTCAGTTAAGTTTGGATATTGATTTTGAGTTAATTTAGATTTACCTTTTGTTTGAGCTTTTTCAAAGTATTTATCTAAAAGATTCTTACGTTCATCTTCTGTAGGTTTTTTGTTTTGTAACTTATCGATTTCTTTTTTAAGCTCTTCTATTTCATTATCAGGTAAAACATCTCAATTACTTAAATCGTTCTTAAGATCTTCTTTATAACCATTTAAGTTATTTTGAGCTCCCTTTAAAGTAAATGTAGCATTTGTTGCTTCTCTAGCTATACCTTCTAAATCTTCTTTTGATGAACTTGTTAAATCTTTACCTTTAAGTTCATTTAATTTATTTTCAGCAGCAGCAATTGCATCATCGTAAGCTTGTTTGCTTGTTTCGGTATCTTTAGTATAAAGATCATCAGTTGCTTTAAGATTTTTAGCAGCTTCAATTTCGTTATTTAAAGCACCAATTTCAGTATTTAATGTTTTGCCCGCTTCAACAATTTCTTTAGCTTTTTCTAAACTGTCAGCTTGATCAAGATTTGCTTTAAGTTGATCAATTTGATTGCTTGTTAAGTTAGTTAAATTATTTAATTCTTCTTTTAAGCTATTAAGTTCTTCATTACCATTAAGTGCTTCAAAAGCTTCTTTTAAGCTTGTTTTTGCTTCATTGATTTGAGTTGTTAAATTATCAATGTTTGTATTTTCGATCAATGTTTTTAAAGCTTGTAATTTTGAATCGTAACCCGTTTTAACTGAAGACTCTTCAAATTTATATTTAGCTACTGTGAAATCATCACTTGTTTTACCTTTAGCTCCATCATAAGTTAAAGGAGTTGTAGCAGTTAAGGTTTGAATTTCAGTAACAATTTCATTTTTTGCAGCTTCAATTGCACTGTTAAGAGCTTCTGCTTCAGTTTGAATAGTTGTTACTTGGGAGTGATTATTTTCTTGAACTTTTTTAACAAATTTATCTTTTTGCTCTTGAGTTAAGTGAGTTAATTTCTTAATTTCTTCAATTGCTGTTTGTTTTGCACTATTTCATTCTTGGGCTTTATTTAAGATAGTTTCAAGACTATCATCATGGTTAGCATATTTTGTTGTATTTGCACTAGCAACAGCAACTTCACCTTTTAGTGTATTTAATTCACTTTCACTTAAATTTGAATAATTAGTATTAGTCAATTTACCATCAGCTGTTTCTTTAGCTTTATTAAAGTATTTGTTTAAAAGCTCTGTACGATCTTGTTCTGTAGGTTGTTTACTTGATAAACCATCAATTTCTTGTTTAAGTTTTGTAACTTCTTCAGTTGGTAAAACAACTCAACGACCTAAATCATCCTTAAGATCTTCTTTATAACCGTTTAATTTGTCTTTAGCTTTATCTAGAGCAGATACAGCATCTGTGACTTCATTAGAAAATCCACTTAAATTATCTTCTGTTGAACTTGATAAATTATTACCTTTAAGTGCATTTAATTTATCTTGAGCAGCATCAATCGCATCATCAAAAGCTTTTTTACTATCTGGTGTATCTTTAAGGTAAAGATCATCGCTAGCTTTAAGGTTATTTGCTTTTTCGATTTCTTGATTTAAAGCTCCAATTTTGGTATTTAAAGTTTCAGCAGCAGTAACAATTTTTGAAGCATCTTCTAAAGTATTATCTGTATTGATATTGTTTTTAAGTTGCTCAATTTGGTTATTTGGAGCAGAATTGCTTAAATTATTTAATGCATCAATTTTTTCTTTTAATTTATTAAGTTCTTCATCACCATTAAGAGCATCATATGCTTGTTTTAAGTTTGTTTTTGCTTCTTCGATTTGAGTTGCCAAAGTATCAACTTCTGTATTTTCAATTAAAGCTTTTAAGTTAGCTAATTTTGTATCGTAATCTGATTTGGTTGCAGCATCTTCGAATTTATATTTACTTACTATAAAGTCGCTATTTGTTTTTGCTTTTGCTTGATCGTAATTTAATGAACTTGAATTTGTAAGTGCTTGAACTTCCTTGACAATCTCTGCTTTTGCAGCAATAATCTTGTCATTAAGAGTTTGAGCATTAGCCTGAATGTTTGCAGCTTCAGAACTATTGCTTGATTTAACTTTCTCAATAAATTTATCTTTTTGAGCACGAGTTAAATCATTCATTCCTTCAATTGCAGCAATAGCATCTTGTTTAAGTTTTCTTGCCGCTTCAGCTTTTTGAATTTCTTCTTTAAGTTTTGTATCTGGATTAGTAGAGCTTCTTCCTGATTTAGTTTCAGGTTTGTTTATTTCATCAGTAAATGTCTTTTTCTCTTCACTTGTTAAAAGATCTAAACCATTAACTTTGTTTATTGCAGCTATTCTAGCATCATCAAATGCATTATCCATAATTGTTTTTGATTGAGTTGTATCTAGGTTTACTCTATTTAAACCTTCGATTTGGTTTAAATATTTTGTTTTATCTGTAAGTAAGTCATTGCTATATGCATTAATTTCATCTCTCAACGCTTGTCTATCACCATCTAATTTTTCAATTTCTTTATTTAATGTAGAAACATCATTTGTGACAGTTGAATTTAATGTATCTAATTTAGCAGCATTATCAAATGTTTCTGATTTGTAATTTTCAATTGCATCTTTTGCATCTTGAATAGCGTCATCAAAAGCTTCACGTTTTGTTTGTGTATCGCTTGTGTAAATTGTTTTACCTTTTTCAGCTTCTGCTGCAGAAATTTTATCTTTTAATGATTGAATAGAATTATGAACAGTTTCAGCTTTAGTTACAATTTGTTTTGCAGCTTCTAAATTATCAGAATTATCTAATAAAGTTTTGATTTCTGCTTTTTGTGTTGTAGTTAAATTATTTAATCCATCTACTTTGGTTTTAAGTTTATTTAACTCAGTATCTCCATCAAGAGCATTGTAAGAACTTGTGAAGCTAGTTTTTGTTGTATTAACAGAATCCCCTGTAGCTAATGGATTTGATTTTTTAATTTCGCTTAATAAAGAAGTTAATTTTGAATCATATTCGCTTTGGTTAGTTGCGAATTTATATTTCGGTTTGCTTTTTGCATTACTTGGTATGTTTTCAAAAGTTAAATTAGTATTTTGCGCTAAATCTTTTTCTTTTCCTAAAGCTGCATCTTTTGCTTCAGCAATTGCTTGATCAAGTTGTTTTGCAGCAGCAAGAAGTCCTTGTGTTTCAGAAAGTGGCTTAGATTTAATTAATTTAACAAATTCAACTCTTTGGTTATCTGTTAAATTAGGATATTCTGTTTGATCAGTTTTATCATTTATCTTATCAATTGCTTGTTGTTTTTGTTTATTTATTGTTGTAGCTTCATTTAAGGTTTTAACAACAGAATCATCATATTTATCTGCATTAATGTTAAATGGAGTATCAGTTTCTGAATCAATTTTTGTAGCAATTGCATTTAATTCATCTGCATTAAGATTTGGAAATTCAGTGTTAGGTAAAGAAGTGGCTGATAATCTACTTTTTGCTTTTGTTTTAGCAATATCAAACCCTTCTTTAACGATTTCTTCTTTTTTAGCCTCGTTAAATTCATCTTTCGCAATAGTATCAACTTTAGAAATTAATGTATTCTTTTCACCTTCTTCTAATAAGTTTCATTTTGCTGCAAGATCTTTTTTGAATTGTTTTCTAACACCATCTAAATTATCAATAGCTGATTGAAGTTCTGATTCTTTTGCATTTAACCCACTTGCTTTTGTTTGTAAATCGCTTGCACTAGAACTTGATAAATTATCTAATTTAAGAGTTGATAATGCTGTTTCAGCTTTGATAAGAGCATCATCAAAAGGTTTTTTATTATCTTCACTTTGATAAATAGGTTGCCCTTTAACTTCTTTTGCTTTTGTGATTTTAGCTTCTAATGTAGCAATTGCATCATTTAAAGTTGTTGCATTTGCGATAATAGCTTTTGCATCAGCTAATGAGTTAGCATCAGAAACTAATTTTTTAAGATTATTTCTTTGATCTGTGCTTAAATTAGTTAAAGCTTCAATTTCATTATGTAATGCTATTTCGTTCTGTTCACCATTTAAATCAGTAAATGCATCTAAAAATGGTTGTTTTAAGGCTTCAATTTCAGATTTTTGAACATTATTTTTTTCAACTAAAGTTTTAATTTCTGTTAATTTACCATTATATGTAGTTTGTTTATCTGTATCTGCAAGTCTATATTTTTTATCATTTTTAGAAGCATTAAACATATTTGTGTATGTTAATTTATCATTATCTGCTAAATCTTTTGCTTTTTCTAAAACAACATCTTTAAGAGCTTTGATTGCATTATTTAATTCAGTTGCAGCAGTTTTATTTTGTTCAGCATTACCAACAACTTGTTCTTTAATACTATTAATAAAAATATTTTTTTGACCTGGTGTTAATGTATCAAGAAGGTTAATTGAATCAATTGCATTTTGTTTAGTTGTATTATCTTGATCAGCTTGATCGACATAATCTTTAAGTTTTTTGTCGTATTTTTCACCTGCTTTTTTTGTTATTGTGCCTAAATCAATTAGACCTTTATAAGCATTTATTTCTGAAGCACTTAAATTTGGATAAATAGTTTGGGTAATTTTTGTTTTAGCAGTAGCTTTTGCTAAATCCAGACCTTCTGTTAAGATTGGTTCAATTTCCTTTTCAGTTGGTTCTTTACTTAAACCATCCACCTTATCTTGTAATGATTTAACTTGTTCAGGAGTTAAATATTCTCAGTTATCTAATGATTTTTTAACTTTGTTTCTGCATCCATCTAAAGCTTCGATTGCATTATTTAAAGTTGTATTTTTTGTTGCGGCTTCATTTGCTTTAGTTTCAATTTGAGTTGCATTTAAATTACTTAAACTTTGGTTTTGTAAAGCTGTTAATTCTGAATTTGCAGTATTTAAAGCTGTATCAAAGGTTCCTTGGTTTGCAGATGTATCTTCTGTATAAGCTTCAGTTTTTTTAGCATTATTTGCTTCAGTAATTTTCTCTTTAAATTTACCAATGTTGTCGTTAAATAATTTACCTTTTTCGTAAATCTTTTGAGCATCTTCTTTTGAACTTGATCCATCAACTAGGTTTTTAAGCTCTTGTTTTTGTGTAGTAGATAAATGATTTAATTGATCTATTTTTGAATGTAAATCATTTTTATTTACAGTTCCATTTAATGCTGCGTATCTACTTTCTAAAGTACTTAAAATTGTGTTTACTTCAGTTTGGTTTTTATTTTCACCACTTGCTTTATTTAAAAGATCTTGAGTAGCTTTTAAAGATTGATCATAAGCACTTTGTTTATCTGAATCAGATAGTTTGTAATTGATTGCTGTTTTTGCAGTTTTATCTTGATCATTACTTAATGAATTATTAGGTATAAGAGCTTTTAATTGTTCAATAACTTTATCATGTAAATTGCTCATTACTTGATTTAATTGTTGAGCATCATTAAAGACAACATTTGCTTCTGCAAGTGTTGATTTAGCACGAATATTTTTAACAACTTCATTTACTTGATTACCGTTTAATGAAGTATATCTAGTTTTAACACCATTTGATAATTCTCAAATTTTAGCTTTTTCTTGAATAGCTTCTAAAGCAGAAATTGAGTTAGCAGTATTTGCTTCACCTTTTAAAGTTGTTTTTTCAGAGTTGGTTAAAATTTTACTATCACTAATGTATTTGATAACTTGGGCTCTTTTTTGTTCAAGAAATGTTAAAAATCCAGTTTCTGTTAATTTTTTAGAAGTTGATGATTGAATATTGTTTAAAGTTGATCTGGTTGATTGAATTTTGTATTCAATTTTTAATGTTCCATCATTATCATTTGCTATTTTTCTTACAAAAACAACTTTTGCATTAGAACCATTTGCTAAATCATTAAATTGATTTATTTCAGATTCTGCAACAGCACTTGGAAGGCGGTTTGCTTTGTTATTAATTGCTGTTTTTAAAGTTGCTGTGAAAGAAGAAAAAATTGCATTAAGGCGATCTTGCTCGGTTTTGAATTTGTTAGTATTTGTATTAACAGTTGCACTTCTTTGTGCTATTTGAACTTCTGGTAATTGTTTTGATTTAATTATGTATTTTACTACTAAACTACCATCTCGATCATTTGGTTCAAACACATGAGAAACTAATTCTTCTGTAGTAGGGTTAAATTGAACATTTTGAGCATTATTAACAACTTGAATTTCGGTAGCAAAATTAGATTTATTAATTTCACTAGCAAGATGTGTTTTATTATGTAAATTATTGAATTGTAAGTTTAAAGCATTTAAACGAGCTTTTTCTCTTTCTACATCTGGTTTAAACCCTGTAATTCAATCAGATGTAGATCAGCTTGATTCAATTGATTCGCTATTAGTTGCAGGAACACTACTTGCATTTGAATAGCTATATAAATCATTATAAGTAGCTGATTGAACAATATAGCTAACTTTAGCTTTACCACCAGTAATTATCGGATCAGTATTAGCAATTTTCTTAATAATATTTACATTTTTATATTGGGATTTATCAACTGCGCTAAATCCACTTAATTGTGCATTATTAACTAAAACTTGATCTTTTCCAGCATAATCAAATTTATTTGCTTTTGTTAATTCAGTAGCAATATCATTAATTCTTTTTTGCTCTGCATCTTTTAATTTAGCTTCATTTAATATACTTGTAAAGTCAGTGTCATTTTTGTATAAAACATTAGCTTTATTTGTAACTAATTTATCAATTTCATTTTTGTAGTAAGTTTTTTTATCTATTGGTAAGTATTGTAAAGCTTGAATTGTCTTTTTAACAGCTTCGGCAGCTTTACTATAAACGCGATCAGATATGTTTTTTAAGAATTTATTAACTTTTTCTTGATCAACTTCTTGAATAACTAATGAATCAGAAGGAGAAACTACAAAGTTATTTAAATTATGTGCTTGACTATTTTCATAAAAGGCATTTAAATCACCAAAATAATCAGTTCTTTGGTTGCTTGAACTAATTCAATATTTTCTAAGTTCGTCTTTGCTTAAGTATGAATATTTTTCAAATTCTTCTACTAATTTAGCTCCGTTACCAAATGATTTATTTAATGACTCTACTAATGATGCTAATTTTGTTTCATAACTTGTTTTGATTGTAGAAATGTTTTTCAAATTCTCAGGAACGTATTTAGTATTATCATCTTTTTTATATTTATCTGTAGCATCAGAAAAAATATTATTTGAATCTGCACCAGATGTTCCTATAAGCTCTTTAAATAATTCATTTCAATCACTTTCATGTTGATTGAAAGATTCTCTAAAAGAATAACCTTTTCATAAAGAGCTTATATCATTGCCATTTAAATTTTTAAATTTTTGTAAATAATCATATAAATAATATTTTTTAGATTGATCTGCATCAATATTTACATCTGTGAAATTATCTTTTAATCTTTTTAATTGACCATTAATAACTTTTGATTTATCATAAATTAATTCAGCTGTGTCAATTGAGTTTTTTAAGTCATTAAGTTCGGTTCAATAATTTGTATCATTAATTCATTTGTTTGTTCATTGTGTTTTAACAGCATCTAAGTTAGCTGCCCCATTAGTTCCAAAAACAGTAGGGATTAATTTGCCAAGTTCTGTTTCTGCGATATTTTTAATTTCATTTAAAAACTTAGTAAATCTTTGTTTATTGTATGGAGAATCTTTAATTACATCATATTCTTCTATTGAAGTTTTATATGCATCCATTCTAGAATTACCATCTAGTTTCTCAAGAATTTTTAATATGTTTATAAAACCATTAATTGCATTTAATGAATTATTTAAAAAATCTCAATTTTTAAAAGTTCTGTATTCATTTCTTTTTAAAAATCGATCATTATTGTTGTTAAATGAACTTTTGAAAGCACCAACTTCTCAATAAATATTTAAAACATTAATAACTTGTTGTTTTTTATCATTAGAAGCAAATATGAAGTTGCTTTTATTATTTATAACGTAATTAACGATTTTATTATAAGCTTGTTCCACATCTTTTTGAGCTTTATCATGTTTATCAATTTCGGCTTTGAGATTGTCATAATTTGATATTGAATAATAATTATTTTTATCAGCTTGATCTAAAATCACAGTTTTATAATGATCTTTTTGAGCTTTTGTAAGTCATTCCTTCGAATCGATGTGTCTTCTAAGTTTTTCATAATCAGTGTAATCTCAAGTTAAAGTTTGATCCACATAATCTCTGTATCTAAGTTCATTGCTATCTTGAAATTTTCCATTATTATTTAAAATAGGTTTTCATTTCTTTTGATCTTCTTCAGTACCTAAAGTGGCTTTTAAAAATAGTCAATCATTTGTTCACTTGTTTAATTCACCATTGTAACTAGAACGTTTTTTCGTCTTAATTGTGCTAGGTTCTAAAATAAGACTATTTCTTGTTTTAAATGATTTTTTGTTTGTCGAATTTTGTAAATATGTTCTATTTACTGTTAGATAATTTCTATCTACTTCTAAAATATTATTTGTAGAAGAATTTCCTGTTCTGTAAATTTGTAAACTTGCAGAAGAAGGGATTTCTTCACTTTCATCTACATTTGAACTTAATTCTTCTCTGGTTATAAATTTAATATTTGTTGTTTCTGTTCTATCACTATGACGAATAATACCATTTGATCAATAATATCTATTATCATAATCTTTACCAGTAACATCCTTTTTGTTTTGTGGGGTCATGCTTGATACACCAAAAAATGACTCACCACTAGAGTTAAAGTCTATTGGAACTGTACCATCATCAAAAATATTAGGTTTTACTTCAAATTCAATATCCATAACATACTGTTTTGAAGGGTCTAATTGGTTAGAATATACAAGAAGTAAGGCTCCACCATTTTTATTTAAAACATTATATGGTTTTCCTGAACTAACATTTCTTAAATCTCTTAAAGAATCCGTATTAAGATATCAAGTGTCATAAGGTTGTCTGTCTAAGTATTTGTTAAAAGCACCTTTGCTTCATTTTCAAGGTTCTTTTCCACGTTCTCAGTCATCATTTCAAGAAGATCAAAGTTCTTTTTTATTTTCATGTCTGCTAT
Organism: Mycoplasmopsis gallinacea; assembly: GCF_012220205.1. Taxonomy (NCBI): domain Bacteria; kingdom Bacillati; phylum Mycoplasmatota; order Mycoplasmoidales; family Metamycoplasmataceae; genus Mycoplasmopsis; species Mycoplasmopsis gallinacea. The sequence continues at coordinate 1,026,908 of NZ_CP047225.1, forward strand.
GAATTAAATAATTACTAATATTTTTGCTTCTAAACCTATCAATAGTCGATTTTCTACTTTCTAAAGTATCACTTGAATCATCTCCATATTGACTATTAAGAAACCTATATCCGTTATTTATTTCAATATCGTCCCTAACACCGCTTTTCATACTTGGAGCTTCTGAATAAACAGGATGATAAACTAAACTTCAAATTTTTGGATTATTTGTAGGTTTACTTATGCTAGTATTAATGCTTCTAAATCTATTAATAATGTTTTTTGTGCCATCTGTGTTTTCAGTTTCACTAATTGTGAATGATTTTTGTTCATAAAATTCACTTAAAATATCCTTATTTCTAAGGTTTATGTTTAATTTACCAGTTAAAGCCATATCTTTTGATAAGTAGATTGCTCCAACAAGATAACCTTCTTTTCTGGCAGCTACATTACCATTAAATCTTACTAAATATTTTTTGGATGTATTAGGACTTTGAACATCAGAATCTGATCATCAAGATGTACTTGTGGAATTTATATCTCAACCATTTAATAATTTTGTAGAGTCAGTTAAATTAACAGGATCAAAATTGTCACCTGAAGCATTGTGTAACTGAATGAAATTATCTAAATCACTTGATTGATTTTGATTTCTAAAACTTTTTGATCAATCATCCTTAATATCTGTATGAATCTTGTATCTAGAAGTTCAAAACAAACTTGTAGTATATTTTCCATCATAAATAAAATCATTCACTTGATCCATCCCGCCATCAGGTTGATTAGGTGAATTTACTATTGTATTACCTGATAAAGGTAATAAGGTTATTAATGAAGTCATTGGTGTTCCCATTGCCAATGTAAACTTTGCTATTTTCCTTCTTTTCATAATTCCCCTTTTTATAAAAAAAGAATTTTTTATTTTTATTTATAAAAAATACAAAAATAATTATATTAAATTATGCTACCAGAAAAAAGTCATATAACCCTATTGGGTAGGCCTAAAATACTTTTTTTTTTTTTTTTAGAGACCTAAAAAATGCAATATTTATACAAAAATATAGATATTTTTGATGTTTTTGCTAACTACTTTTATTTTTAATTAACTTATAATAAAACAAATTTTTGAATGTAATTTTACTCCTATAAATCATGTTGTAAAAAGTGTAAAAAATCCACATACCAAAAATTGGTATGTGTGCAATTATTAATTATTTAGAAGCAGATTTTTTATAAAAACTGCGTTTGAATGTTTTTTGCGCTTCACCTTCAATACTTCGAGTATATCTGCAATTTGGGAAGTTTTTACATCCTATAAATTTTTGTCCTTTTTTATTAAATCTTTCAAGTAAAATTCCATTATCATCTGGACATGGTTCATCAAGCTGAGTTACTTTTAAAGTTGTTTTTTCCATTGTTTCAGAAGCTTCTTTATAGCTTTCTTCAAAGCGTTTTCAAAAATCTTCCATAACTGTATTTTTTTTCAGTTTATCTTCACTAATTTGATCAAGCTCTTCTTCAACTTTAGCTGTGTAATCTTCGTTAATGATTTTTGGGAATGAGTTAATTAACTTATCTAAAACAATAGTTCCAAATTCAGTTGGTCAAAGTGTTCCATCTTTGGTTTCTACATATTGACGATCTTTTAAGATCTTAACTGTAGTGGCAAAAGTTGAAGGGCGACCTACTTTAATTTCGTCAAGTGCTTCGATTAATGTTCCTTCATTATAACGAGGAATTGGTTTAGTTTCATGATCTGTGAAAATGAAACTATCTACATCAAGCACATCACCTTTTTTAAATCCTGGATCAATATCATCAGCAGGAATTCCTGTTACAACATAATATCCATCATAAGTAATTTTTGAGAAATTATTTCTAAATTGATACTCACCATTAGTGTATGTGTAAGATGTGCTCATTCTCTTAGGCTGTTTAATTAAAGCTTGAAGAGTTGTTTCATAAATTAATTTATACAACTTATATTCTTGTTCAGTCATTTCACTAAATTGTGCTTTAGCTGATTCTGGATCAAGATATAAGCTAGTTGGACGAATAGCTTCATGGGCATTTTGATCGCCACTAAAACCTTTAATTTCTTCAGAGATGTAATCTTTACCTCATTTTTTAGCAATAAACTCATGGCCATGACGCACAAAAGTATCACTTAAGCGAGTTGAATCAGTACGTGGATAACTAATAAGTCCACCATCTCCATAACCTTCATAAAGTTTTTGTGCTGCAATTTGAGTTACAGCTGATGAAAAAGGACTTTTACGGTATAAAACAGCTTGTTTAAATGGTTGAATAGCACTTACTTTTCTTTCAGTTGATTTAACATCTGCAACTGTTAATTTTTTATCAGTTTTTTCAAAGTAAGTTTTAAGGCTATCAAGATCTTCTTTAAAAATTCAATCTTTTTTCTCGCTTGGATTTTCAGGGTTAAAGTAAAAAGCTTCTAATTTACTTTGAGCTAAAATAGCTGTTAATTTACTATATTGCTCAGGAATAAAAGCTTGAATAATTCTTTCACGATCAATAACTAATTTTAAAGCAATTGATTGCACCCTTCCAGCTGATGGGTTAGTTGGAGAATTGCTAAGTTTATTTTTCATAAGGTAGCTTAATCTAAATCCAATAATCCGATCAAGCATTCTCCGCGCCTTTTGAGCATCAACTAAAGCTTCATCAATTTTTCCAACATGTTTTAAAGCATTTAAAATAGCTTCTTCAGTAATTTCATTATATTTTAAACGTGAATATTTATCTTGAATCTTTAAATAATTAACAAGATGTTCTCCAATAGCTTCCCCTTCACGATCCGGGTCAGTTGCAATATAAACATGCTCAGCTTCTTTAACACCTTTTTTAAGTTGTTCTACTACTTTTTTCTTAGTAGAATCAAGTGAATATTCAGGTTCTCAATTTTCAAAATCAATTCCAAGTCCAAATTGTCCACTAGTTTTCATTTTTAAAATATGACCTACACTAGCAAGGACTTCATAATCTTTTCCAAGATATTTTTTAATGGTTTGAACCTTATTTGGTGACTCAACAATAACTAAATTTTTCATATCAATATAATATACACAAATTTTTACGAAATTGAAAAAATTTAGTTTTTCGATATGTGCAAACCTAGCTAAAAAAGAAAAATTTAGTTTTCAATTTTTTCACCGTTTTTTACCAATAAGTCTATAATATAGACCTTAAAAAGTAAATAGGTCTAGTTAGTTATTTTCATTATTACTTTATAATATATAAGAGTATATTTTTAACATTAATGAAAAATACTCCTTGGCAATTTTTTGCCCAGAATGACCAGAAGGAGAAAAAATGACAAAATACGAAATTATGCTTATCGTTGATCCTAAAGCTGACGTTAAAGTTGCATTCGATTTACTTAATGAAGTATTCGGTGAAAACTCAGTTAAAGCTGAAAAATTAGAGAGAAACGAATTAGCTTACGAAATTAACAAATCAAAACATGCTCAATACGTTCTTGCTAACGTAGAAACAGAAGACGCTAAAAGCGTTCAAGAACTTACACGTCGTTCAAATATCGTAAAAGAAATTTGAAGACTTCTTGCAATTAACCTTGACTCAGAAAAAGGTTTAAACAAAAAAGTTAAAAAATTCAACAAAAAACCATACTTTAAAAAAGACGGAAACAGATCAGTTGAAGGTGCAAAAAGAACATTCAACAGACCACGTAAAGAAAACAAAGAAGAATCTTCACAAAACTAATTCATTAAATATTTAAATTACAAGGTGGCAATATGAACAAAGTTATTTTAATTGGTCGTACAACATCAAATGCTGTGTTAAACTATACAAACTCACAAGTGCCTTATGCACGTGTTTCACTTGCTATTAACCGCGAGTACTACGGTAGAAGTTCAAATAGTAATAATGAAGTTACTGACTTCATTCCTCTTGTAGGGTGAAATGGAACAGCTGATTTAATGGCTAATAGAATCCCTAAAGGGACATTAGTTGCTGTTGAAGGGAGTTTGTATTCAAACACTTATAGATCAAACCAAACTAATACTTTAGTTAGATCTTATGAAGTTAATGTGGAAAGAATTCGTATTTTAGAAAATCGTCAATCAATTAACGAAAGACTTGGAAATTCTGGAGATAATTCATCATTAAATAATTTCCAAAGAAATACATTCACACCAAAAACAACTAATAACCAAGCTCAAAACAGCTTTGGAACACCATCTGTAACATTTAATGAAGAAGTTTCACAAAGCTCTGAAATTGATCACCAACTTGGTGAACACTTTAGCAGCGAAGATGACTTATAATAATATTTAAAATATTTTAGGAGTACAAATGAATTTCAAACGTAAAAAAGGTTTCCAACCAAGAAGAAAAGTATGTGAATTTTGTGAATCAAACACACACTACGTAGATTACAAAAATGTTGAATTATTAAACAAATATGTTTCTGCTACAGGAAGCATCAAATCAAAATCTCAAACAGGAACATGTGCAAAACACCAAAGAAAAGTTTCTACAGCTATTAAAAGAGCAAGAGTTATGGCTTTAATGCCTTACATCGTTATTCGTTCAAGAATGGCAAAATAATTTACTCACAATCATGAATTCATCTCTTTTAAGAGGTGAATTTTTTATATTTTTTACACGCAATTATTAAAGGTAATTTTCACAATTGGTATTGGTGCATTACTTTATGGAATATACAAAAACGAAAAATAATTCTTTAAATAAGATCTTACTTTCCTTCAAATACAATTTTTGTTTCTATTTGAAGTTTTTATTACCTTTTGCTAGGGTTATAAAATTCTCAAAAAGCATTTTGAAATAAAAATTTTTTGATTATAATAAATAAGCAATACATAAAGACAGTAACGGCTTAGGCTTAATATGTTACCGAGTGTATCTCATTCCTTATTGTATTGCAACAAATATAATTTGAAAGGAGGCAGTTAATGTCAGAATCAAAGTTCAAATTAGCAAAAAGAGAAGTTGTTGCTGAAATTTCAGATAAAATCGCTTCTTCACAAGCTGTTGCATTTGCTGAATATCGTGGACTTACTGTTGCTGAACTTCGTGAATTAAGAAAAGAAGCTAAAGCAATGGGTGTTGAAATTAAAGTATACAAAAACCGTTTATTTAAACTTGCTGCTCAAGCAGCTGGATATGCTGATTTATCAGAACACTTAGTTGGTCCAAACATTTTCGCATTTTCTCAAAATGACGAAATGAGTGCAGCTAAATTATTAGTAAAATTTGCTAAAAAACACAAAATCATGGTTATTAAAGCCGGAACATTTGATGGTAAAGTTGTTGATGCTGCAGGTGTTAAACAAGTTGCATCTCTTCCTTCATACGAAGAAGCTCTTGCAATTCTTGCACGTTCATTGATGGCTCCTTTATCACAAATTTCATTATCACTTAAACTTGTAAGTGAAGGAAAATCAGAATAATTAAATTCTAAAAAGTTAAAAAGCATTAAAAAAAGAAAGGAAGTATTTATAATGGCTAAATTAACAAAAGAAACATTTATCGAATCATTAAAAGAAATGTCAATTAAAGAAGTTATGGAACTTGTTGAAGCAATGAAAGAAGAATTTGGAATCGACCCTACAGCTGCTGTTGCTGTTGCTGCAGCTCCTGCTGAAGGTGGAGAAGCTGAAAAATCATCAGTTAAAGTTGTTCTTAAAGCTGACAACGGTAAAAAAGTTGCAATCATCAAAGTAGTTAAAGATCTTTTAGGACTTTCATTAATGGATGCTAAAAAAATCGTTGATGCATTACCTGCAACAATCAAAGAAAACATCAAACCTGAAGAAGCTGAACCTATCCGTGCAGCTTTAGCAGAAGCTGGTGCTGACGTTGTTGTTGAATAATTTCTTTTAACACACAAATCATTTCAAATATGAGCCTGGGCTCATATTTTTTATTCTTTTTAAGAATAAAAAAATCTCAAAAATTATGCACAATTTAGGTATGGAGGTTTTTGATGATTAAAAAAGTAACTATCCCAGATCCGCTTAGAACTTTTTGAAGTAAGTTCCGTAGTGGTTTGGAAAGATTTGGTAGAAGTTTAATCTTACCAGTTTCAATTTTGCCAATTATGGCAATTATTGGTGCAATTGGTTACATTATGATTTCTGCCGGTAATAAAACAGGTGCAATGAAAGATGCTAATTTTGCTGCAGCTGCAAATGCTATTAAATTAATTGGTATGGCTCCAATTTATAACTTAGATATTCTTTTCGCAATTGGTATTGCTGCTGGACTTGCTAAAGAAGAAAAAGCTTCTTCAGCTCTTTGTGGAATATGTGCCTTAATTGGTCTTTATTTTGCAGGAAATGTGCTTTTAAAATATTCAAGTTTAAAATCACTTTTAGACCCTAAAGAAGTAGGGAAATTAGAATTAATTGAACGGTTTGGAAAATATTCAAATTCATTCAATTTAAATGCTCTTGGTGGTATTTTAGCTGGTTATATCGGTTATTTGACTCACAAATATACATACAGATTGCAATTCCCTAAAGCAATTGCGTTTTTTGGAGGAGCTAAATTTTCTCCAGTTGCAACCTTTTTAACTTCATTTATTATCGGGTTGCCTTTTAATGCTATTTGAGTATATATTTACTATGCAATTGGTAAAATGGGACAAGGAATTAGATTAATGGGAGCTGGTGGTTCATTCTTATATGGATTTACCAACAGATTACTTCTTCCATTTGGACTTCACAATGTTCCAAATGCTATTTTAAGATATACACCAGCTGGTGGAACTTGAAAATTCATTGTTGAAGGTAAAGAAGAAACATTTAATGGGTTTTACACAATCTTACTTGCTAAACTTCAACATGGTCAAAGAATTACCGCTCAAGATTCAATGATTTCAAACGGAACATATCCAACTAATATCTTTGCTCTTCCAGGAGCTGCTGTAGCTATGTTTTTAGCTGTGCCTAAAGATAAAAGAAAAGTAGCTGCTCCAATTATCTTTGGTGCTGTATCTTCAGCTGTACTTTCAGGAGTTACAGAACCAATTGAATTTACCTTTATTTTCGTAGCACCAGTACTTTGACTTGTACATGCTCTTATGACCGGATTTACATATATGTTTATGTATCTTGCAGGTGCAGGTATGGTTTCAGGAACTGGTGAAGGAATTATTACATGATTAATTTACAACCTTTCAGGATACGAAATTATTGATCGTGTATGAATGCTTTGAGTTCTTGGACCTGTCTTCTTTGTTGAATATCTTCTCGTATTTTACTTCTTAATTACCAAAATGAATTTAAGTACACCAGGTAGAAATGGAAACGAAGTTAAATTAATGAGTAAAAAAGAATTTAGAGAAAAAACAGCAAATAAAGATAAAGAAGAAACACAGCAAATAAGCGAGCAAACTAAAGAGCTTCTTAAAAACGAAAAAGAAGAAGATATTAATTTATCAAAAGAATTAATTAATGCTTATGGTGGCTTTGAAAACATGACCGAAATTGGAAGTTGCATTTCAAGACTTAGAATTTCAGTTATTGATAAAGACAAAGTTGATCGTGATAAAATCAAAGCGCTTGGCGCAATGGGTGTCGTTGAAAGTGGTGACCAAGTCCAATCTGTTTTTGGTGCTAAAGCAATGGTTTATAGCCGTATTATGAACAATCTTAAAAAATAAAAATGATTTGAATAATAATCTTTACAGGTGTATTTGCAGCTCTATTTATAATGGTAGCTGCATTGCTCTTTTACTTACGAAAAAAGAAAAAAATCACCTACGTAGTAGATGAAAATGAAAAATATTTAAGACAGCTATACCAAACTTTCATGAAATATTTACCTTTTGTTTTTTTACTTTGTGCTTTAGCTTGCGTTATGTTCTTAATTCGCCTTTTAGGTGGTTTTTAAAGCAAATTAAGCAAATAAGTAAAGACAATATTTAAATACAAATGAAAATCTAATGGATCAATTTTTTGCTCTGAGTTAAATTTTTGGAAACTTAAAGTTAATTCATTTGCAAAATCATTAGGAATTTTATTAGTAATTGCTACAATCTTTGAGCCTTTGTTTTTGCAAAGTAAAGTTGGAATTAAGGTTTCCATTGTTGTAGCAGAGTTGGAAATAAAAATCACTAAAGTCTCTTCATCAGAGACAATAGCTTGCGTGTAGCGGTTTGAAAAGCTATCAGGTAAAAAAACATTATATCCTGCTCTTTGAAGCTGGGTGGTAAATTCATCAGAAGCTCTTAAAGCCCCACCAGAAGCATTAATAACGATTTTCTTAGCATTTTTAATTGCGTTAATGATTTTAGTAAAGTCAAATTTAAGCACTAGCTGAGCAAAGTTAATTGTTTTATTAAGTAGTTCTTGATTTTTTAAATATCCTTGAGTTTTACTAAGTTGAACTTTATTACGATACTTAACAATTTCTCCTTTAAAATCGCTAAAAGAGTAAAACCCTAATTTTTTCACAAACTTGCTAATGCTACTTTGAGTAGTGGCACAAAGCTCAGCAATTTCGCTTGAATTTAATTTATCAATTTGATGAATATTTATAAGTAAGGTTTTTGCGATGTGGCCTGAATTGCTATCACGATGTGAATAACCTAATAACTTTTTAATAAGTGAAGATTCTTTAATATTACTAATCATATGCAAATTATATTATAAAAAGATAAAAGGAAGGATTTTATGAAACACGATTACCACAATCACACCTATTTATGTAAACATGCAGACGTGACAATTGATGATCTTTTACAAGAATATTCTGCTCGTGGATACTTAGAAGTAGGTATTTCAGATCATATCCCCTACCCTGGAGAACTTGATTCTAAAGATAATTCACGTATGTATTTAAGTGAAATGAATCAATACATTGCAGATATTGAAAAAGCACGTAAGAAATATCCGAATGTCAAAATTTACACCGGTTTTGAAAGTGAATATTTCCCAAATCAAGATTCTTGGTATCGCCAAGTTTTACAAAGAGAAGATGTAGATTATTTAATTTTAGGAATTCATGCTGTGGAAAATCTAGATCCAGAGAATAACTATAACCGTAATTGCAATACAGCAAAAGAACTTCAAAGATATTGAGATTCGCTAAGCGCAGGGATGAGAACTGGTTTATTTGCTTATGCAGTGCATCCTGATTTTTATATGAAATCATATGTTGAATGAGATGAGAATTGCGAAGAACTTGCAAACAAAATTTGTGAATTAGCACTTGAACTTGATTTTCCACTTGGATTTAATATTAATGGATTTTGAAAAGGTCCAAGAATGATTGGAAGTGCTTTTAGAAACAAATATCCAATTGAGCAATTTTGACAAATAGTAGCTAAAAAAGGTGTTAAAATTCTTCTTGAATCAGATACACACCACCTTAAACAGCTTCATGATAAAGAAATTGTAGATAAAACTTATAACCTTTTAAAAGAGTGAAAAATTGACCATCTTTTAGTTGAAAAAGTTGATATTGAAAAATATAAACAAAGAGTGAAAAAGCTTTTAAATAAGGCTTAAAAATCTTTAAAGTAGCAATTTTTGTAGTTGCTACTTTTTGTTTAGTCCTATTTTTGAAAAACTTGATAAAATAAATAATAAACACACCCGCAATTTTAAAAATTAAGATAAAATTAAGTAAAAATATATTTTTACTTATAATAAGGAGAAATAATGAGTAAAAAAGTAGTTATTGGAATGAGTGGTGGAGTAGATTCGTCAGTAGCTGCATACTTGTTACAAAAACAAGGCTACGATGTTGTTGGCCTTTATATGCGGAATTGAGATAGCTTTACGAACAATGACATTTTAGGGAATAAAGATTTAAATCAAGAAGTATGTACTCAAGAGCAAGATTACAATGATGCTCTTAAGGTTGCACAAAAATTAGGCATCAAACTTGAAAGAGTTGACTTTGTTCAAGAATACTGAGATAACGTTTTTGAAAACTTTATCGAAGAATACAAAAAAGGAAGAACTCCAAATCCAGATATTTTATGCAACAAATACATCAAATTTAGCGCTTTTGCGAAATATGCTTTTGAAAAACTTGGTGCAGATTATATTGCTATGGGTCATTATGCTAAAGTTGAAAATGGACATCTTTATCGTGCTAAAGATCAAAACAAAGATCAAACATACTTTTTAGCCCAGCTTTCACATGAGCAACTTTCAAGAGTTATTATGCCTCTTGCTGATTTAACTAAAGATAAAATTAGAGAAATTGCGGCCGAATTAGAACTTGCTACTGCTAATAAAAAAGACTCAACCGGAATTTGCTTTATTGGTGAAAGAAACTTTGGTCAATTCCTTCAAAACTACATTCCAGCTCAAGATGGTGATACTGTTGATATTACAACTGGTAAAAAAGTTGGAAGACATGTTGGGTGCTTTTATTACACAATTGGACAAAGAAAAGGTTTAAACCTTGGCGGCATGGCTGAGCCATATTATGTGTGCGGTCATGATGTTAAACAAAATATTTTATATGTAGCTCCTGCTTCTAGAAGCGAGTATCTTGATTCAAATATGCTTATTGCTTCAAATTTAAATTTAAATAATACTGATTATGATCCAAATAACTTAACAGCTAAATTTAGATATCGTCAAAATGATATTAAAGTAAGCATTGAACTTTTAGATAACAATGAAATAAAAATATACTATCCAGAAAAATCACAAGCAGTTACTCCAGGGCAACAAGTTGTTTTATATGATGGAGAAAAATGCATTGGTGGTGCAGTAATTGAAAAAGTTTATTTAGATGATAAACAATTAACATATATTTAGAGGTTATTATGAATTCAAAACAAATTAGACAAATGTGAATTGACTTTTTCCAAAGCAAAGATCACTTTTTAGTTCCTTCACAAAATTTAATTCCTAAAAATGATCCATCACTTTTATGAATCAATAGTGGAGTTGCTACTTTAAAAGATTATTTTTCAGGTAAAAAAATTCCACCTTCACGTAGACTTGTAAACTCACAAAAATCCATTAGAACTAATGACATTGAAAATGTTGGAGTAACAGCAAGACACCATACTTTCTTTGAAATGCTTGGTAACTTCTCAATTGGTGATTATTTTAAAAAAGAAGCTATTGCTTTTGCTGTTGAATTTTTACTTGAGCATTTAAAATTAGATCCAGCTAAACTTTACTTTACTTATTACTATGAAGATTTAGAAACTAAAAATCTTTGAATGAGTCATGGATTTGATGAATCACACTTAATCCCAGGAACTAAAGATACAAACTTTTGAGAAGTAGGATCAGGACCTTGTGGACCAAATACTGAAATTTTCTATGACCGTGGCCAAAAGTATGATTCACGTGGAATTGAGCTTTTAAAAGAAGATATTGAAAATGATCGTTACATTGAAATTTGAAACATTGTTTTTTCAACTTACAATTCAGATGGTGAAGGAAATTACACTGAACTTAAGCAAAAAAATATCGATACTGGTGCTGGATTTGAAAGAATTGTATCAATTATGCAAGATGCTCCTACTAACTATGATACTGACCTATTTTTACCTATAATTGCTAAAATTGAAGAATATACAGATTATAAATATGATACTAATAACTACTTTACCAATGATAAAGAGCAAAAGGAAATTAACACTTCATTTAAAGTTATTGCCGATCATATGAGAACAGTGGTTAATGCTATTGCCGATGGGGCTAAACCTTCAAACGTTGGACGTGGATACATTTTAAGAAGATTAATTCGTAGAAGTGTTTATAAAGCAATGCAATTAAAAGTTCGTAAAGAAATTTTCTTAAATGAACTTGTAGAAGTTGTAAAAAACTCACTTCCTTTTGAATATGAAACTAAGCCAATTGCTGAAGTAATTAAAAATGAAGAACTTGCTTTCTCAAAAACTATTGAAAATGGAAAAGCAATATTAAATGACTTTTTAAAAGAAGATCTTAAAATCTTCCCTGGCGATGTAGCTTTCAAGTTATTTGAAACATATGGTTTCCCAATTGAGCTTACCAGCGAAATTTTAGCTGAAAATAACATTAAAATTGATTATAAGCAGTTCGAAGAAGCTCGTAAGCGTCATTCTGAAGCTTCTAAGGGTGCTAAAGTTTCGGGAATGGACAAAGTAATTAACTCACTTGCTCTTATTACTAAAAAAATGGATCAATTCATTGGTTATGAACATACTCATAACACAACTAATGTTTTAGCACTTTTAGATACTGAAAAAAATATTGAATCTTCGAACGGAATTAGCTACCTTATTTTAGAACAAACGCCTTTTTATGCTACAAGCGGTGGTCAAAAACATGACCGTGGATATATGGTGCAAAATGGAAACAGAATCATTATTTTAGATGTATTTAAAGACAAGCACGGAAACCACATTCATAAAGTTGAAGGAAAAGTAAATGTTTTTGATCCTATTGAATGTTTTGTTGATGAAGCCATTAGATTAGGACTTGAAAGAAACCACAGTGGAACTCACCTTCTTTTCTGTGCTTTAAGAACCATTTTAGGTGATTCAATTAAACAACTTGGTTCAGATAATAATGAAGAACGTTTAACTTTCGATATGCCAGCTGACAATAAACCGAGCGATGAACAAATTAAGGAAATTGAAAAATTAGTTCGTTCATACATTGCTAAAGATGTTAAACGTAATTACTTAAATATGACTACAGATAAAGCTAAAGAAATGGGTGCAATCATGACTTTAGAAGAAGCTGAATATATGGATCCTAAAAATGTAAGAATTGTTCAATTTGAAGGAATTACTGCTGACCTTTGTGGTGGAACTCACCTTTCAAATACTGCTAAACTTGAAAACTTTAAAATCACAAACGTAGAGAAAAAAGCTGCTGGAGTTTACCGGGTAAGAGCAATTAGCTCAAACATTTTAGTTGAAGAATTCTTAGAAGAAGAACTTAACAAATTCATTGAAGAAGCTAATAAAGCTATCGAAAGAAACGAAAAACTTAATCCAAATTATGCTTTTCAACTTAACATCCCTGAAGATAAAGAAGAAGCTATTGATTATCTTAAAAATGCAATTGAAAAAATTAGAGAAGATTACAAAACTCTTTTAAAAGAAAAAGAATCAAATGTTGATTTTGATTACGAAAATGTAGCTAAAGAGACAATTAATAACCAAGAATTTATTATTGTTTCAAACTTAGATAAAGCTCACATTAAAACAATTGCTACAACACTTAGAGAAAAAAATCCGCTTGCAGTAGTAGTTGCTTCTTCAGAAGGGGATTTAAAAATGCTTGTAGTAGCTTCTAAAGCTCAAGATTCAAACAAAATTGCTCAAGCTCTTTTTGGCATCTTAAACGGTAGAGGTGGTGGAAACGCAATTTTATCAATGGGTAAAATTAACTCAAACGAAGACATAACTGAAGTTATTAAAGGTATTAAATGAGAGTTTTAGGAATTGATCTAGGAACTAAAACTTGTGGCTTTGCTATAACTGACGAAAGTGAAGTTATTGCTTCAGGACTTGAAAATTTTATTTTCCCTAAAGAAAATGATTTTAATAGCGCTATTGATAAAATCAAAGAGTACTTAAAAACCTATAAAATAGGTGGATTTGTCCTTGGCTATCCACTTAAAATCAGTGGTGAAAAAAGTCAAAGAACTCTTATGGTAGAAGATTTTTGCAAGATGCTTTTAGAAAATTTTGATTTGCCAATTATGTATGTTAATGAACAAAAATCCACAATTAGAGCTGAAGAAGTAATGATTAATGCTGGAATGACACGTCAAAAAAGAAAACAACATAAAGATAAGCTTGCTGCAGTTATTATCTTGCAAGATTACTTAGATTATTACAGAGGTAAATGAGATGAATATTCTATTAGAAACAACTAATGAAATAGCAGGAACTTCTTCAAGTAATATTTCGCCAGCTACTAGAAATGCTTTAATAATTAGTGCAGTAGTTGCTTTGGTATTAGCTGTTATCATTTTCATAGTTACTAGAGTTGCGGTGTATAAAATTAATAAAAAATATGCTGATAAGGCTAAAGCTGAAGCGATGATTCAAATTGAATCATTAAGAAACGATGTTGGACTTCTTCCTTTTGAACTTAAAGAATTTTTTAAGTCAAAAGCAAAAGATTTAGATGTTGAAGCTTTAATTAATACTGTTTATCGTAATTCATATAAAGATGTTTTAATCATTGCACAAAATGATCCATTCGTTTATGCTGCGTTAGCCCAAAAAACTAAGCAAGATGTGTATTTTATTAGCCAAGATTTAGATTTAGCTGGTATTGAGAAAGCTAAAGAGCAATTTCCAAGTGAATTTCCACATTCATTTAAAGAGTATAAAGATGAAACAATTGATTTTTTAGTAATTACCAATACTGAAAAAGATATTAATGAATTATTTGATAAGTATTACTCAAAATTAAAGCCTAATGGTATGATCGCTGCTAAGATTGACCTTTTTGCTAACCATGAAATTAAGTCGCTTAAAAATCATCTTTACATTTCAGATATCAGGTGAGAGATTTCACATTTAGATAGTAAATTTTTATTTATTGTTAAAAGTGAAATAATTGAAAATAAAATAAAGTAAAATTAATTTACAGATTATTAAAAGAGGTAAGACATGGAAAATGTAGAAAAAATTTATTTATCCCAAGAAACATTAAAAAAATATAAAGACGAATACGAACACCTTATTAACGTTGAACGTCCAGAAGTACAAGCGGCTCTTAAAGAAGCTCGTGCTCAAGGTGACCTTTCAGAAAACGCTGAATATGATGCAGCTAGAGAAAGACAAGGTATTGTTGAAGGTAGAATTTCAGAGCTTGAAAAAATTATCGATAATGCTGTAATTATTGAAAATGCAGAATCTGCATATGTTGGAATTGGTTGTGAAGTTACTTTCACAGTTGTTGAAGGTGAAGATTCAGGACAAAGCAAAACTGTTATTATCATGGGTTCACACGATTCAAATCCATTTGAAGGAAAAATTTCTAACGTCAGCCCACTTGCAAGCGCAATGATGGGACACCAAGTAGGTGATGTTCTTGAAGTTGAAGCACCTATTAAATACACAATTAGAATTGATTCATTTAAACAAAACTAAGAAATAATAATTACATAACAAGGAGTTAATATGCTGATCGGAATATCTGGAATGATAAGTAGTGGAAAAAGCACACTATCCAAAAAACTTGCACATCATTTTAAAGAAAATTCAATTTTATTAGATGAATTTATGGAAGATGATGATGTCTTTAATCAAATGCTTAACTGATTTTATGAAAGAAAAGAAAATTTGGACTTAGCATTCCAAGCTTATGTCGTTTCAAAGCATATTGCTTGTGTTAGTGACACTGTAAAACTTTTTAACGAAAAGAAATTAAAAGAAGATAGTGACTTTATCTTCTTAGATCGTTTTAGTGCAGAGCATTATGTTTTTGCCAAAGTAAATTTAAGCCATTTACCTAAAAAAGTTATTCGTTCTTACGACGCTCTTTTTAACAATTTAGTAAGCGAGCATGACGTACCTGAATTTGCAATCTTTTTAGATGTTTCTTTTGAAAATTTCAAAAAGAGAATTTTTGAAAGAGGAAGAGAAGTTGAAATTAATAACTGAGAAAAAAACAAAGATTACTTCCAAGTTCTGTACAATACTTACAAAAAAACATTCATTAAAATTGCTAATAAATACAACATTAAATATGAAATTATCGACACAAACACTTTAAACGAAGAGCAGGTTTTTGAGAAAGCTTTAGAGCTTCTTAATACTTACAAAAAAGGGAGAAATAATGCAAAGTAAACACCCTTGAGTTGAAAAAATTTTATATGACCAAAGTTTTATTGAAAGCAAAATTAAAGAATGTGCAGTGTGAGTAAATGAAACTTACAAAGATAGCAAGGATCTTATTTTAGTTGGGCTTTTAAAAGGATCTGTGCCGTTTTTAGCTCAGTTGATAAAAGATATTGATGTAGATCATGTGCTTGATTTTATGATTGCAAGTAGCTATAGTGGTTCGCATGCTTCTAGTGGTAGTGTTAAAATTATTATGGACTTAGATAATGATATTGAAAATAAAGATGTGTTAATTATTGAAGATATCATTGATAGCGGAATTACGCTTGATAAAATCAAAAAAATGCTTTTAGAAAGACATCCAAAATCCCTTAGAATTCTTACTTTAATGGATAAACCATATAACCGTAAGGTGGATTTAAAAGCTGATAAATTTGGTTTTGAAGTAGAAAATGCTTTCTTAGTTGGGTTTGGGCTTGATTACCAAGAAAAACTTAGAAACCTTAACTACATTGGTGTAATGGACAAAAAGTTTATCAAATAAAGAAAGGTGATAAATATGAACAATTTAACTTTGAAAAAAGTACTTCATGCTTTTAATGTTTACAAATGAGTTATTCTTGCATCATTAATCTTAAGTGCTTTATATTTATTTATTTTCATTGACTTTAAGGTGTTTTTAGGCACAGCTGATCACTTTAAAAACAATGTGCAATTTAATTCATCAGTAGCATTTAAAAATAATTTATTTGCGATGCAAGATTTTCCTGGTCTTATTTCATTCCTTATTTTATTTTTAGTTACTGCTACCCTTGTTTTTGTGGGTCATTACCTTAAAACTAAAGAAAAATTATCACAAGGATACATTGTTGGTCTTACCGGTGTAATCCTTGGTTGATTCTTACTTTTACACTACATTATGCTTGCTGTGGTTTATAGCAAAAACTGACCAGTGGATTTTCAAGTTTATAATAGCTTAGATGATGATTCAAAAATCCTTGGTTCAGCTTATCTTTTCACATTTAGAGCAATTTATTTATATTTAGTAGCTATTTTCTTTATCAGAAGAATTAATAGCATGAAATGACTTTTAGTGTTTCTTTTAGTGTGAATGGGATTACAAATGGCTTGAGCAGGTCTTACTCTTTTAATTGATAATTCATATAACAATTAAACAAGCCACATAATATCTTATGTAATGAGCTTTATCTCTCCAGGTTCAAACCAATTTAACAATATCAATTCAAACGGAATCTTTGTACATCCAATTTTACAGTCAATTCCTTACTTAATTCACTTTGCTCTTGTTTGAGCTATGACATTAAGCAAAAAATCAATTTTCAAATTATCACAATTAGCAAACAATAATTAAAAATTAAAACTATCACAAAATCTTGTGATAGTTTTTTATCCCTATTTTTTAAGCTCAAAAGCATTAATAAGAGCAATTGCTTTTTTTAAAACTTCTTCTTCATTAAGTTCATTAGTATCAATAATTTCATACCGCACTTGATACTGATTACATAAAGAAATAAAGTTATCTTTATAATTGCTATGAAGCTTTTTGTAATAAGCTTCATTAGTTTCTCAATTAGCTATTTCGACTTCACGGTTCCGAGCAAAAATCCGCTTTTTAAAGGTTTCAAAATCTAAATCTAAAAAGATTACAAAGTCAGGGATATTGCTAGCATTAATTAAACTATTAGCTATCTTTTGATAAGCTTTTCATTGCCTAGAATTAGTATCAAACGCAATTTTACTAAAGATAATATGCTCCACTGAAAAGCGATCCAAAAAGATATAATACTGCTTGTATTTACTTTTTAAGTTCGCTTCTTTAATTTCTAATTCGCTAATATGTGAATCTAAAACATAAGTTTCAAAAGCTAATGTCACGTTAGGAATATGTTCTAGATGTCATTTTAAAAGATTGTTAAAAATTTCATCATCTTCTTTGAATTCTTTTAAAAAATCTGAAGGAGCTATTTTTTGGAAATGAGATGCTAAATGATTAACTAAGGTGCTTTTTCCTGAAGAAATCATTCCACTAATTGCTATTTTCATTTTTACCTCTTTGGATTTTTACATCATTAATGATCTTTTGTGCTTGCAAGAAAACTTCTTCTTCACTTTTACCGTTTGTATCTATAATTTGGTACTGAACGTTAAATTCTTCACACATTTTAATAAACTCTTTTTTGTAAATGCTATGAAGCTTTTCTCAGTAAGTAATGTTCTTGCTTCAATTATTTACTTCTGCTGGACGATTTCTTTTAAAAAGACGTTTTTTAAAGGTCTCAAAATCCATATCTAAGTAAATCACAAAATCCGGTAAAGATTCAGGAGTAATTAATTCATTTAACCCTGCTTTATATACTTGCAAGTATTTTTTGTCTTGGATATAACCAAAATCCACAAAAGCAAAAATGCAATGTTCAAGTGGAAAGCGATCAAGGAAAATAAAACTATTTTCAAGATTATTTTTAACCATTTTTTCACGGATTTGATGTACCCGTTCTACGTGGCTATCAATAACATAAATATCAAAACTTAATCCAACATTAGGTTTGTGTTGTAAAAATCAACTTAAAAGATTTTCGAAAACAAAATCTTTTGGATCATACTCATCTAAAATTAAATTGTTTACACCGCATTTTTGGGCTAATTGCTTCACTAAAGTACTTTTTCCCGAAGATATCATTCCACTAACTGCTACAATCATTTTTACTCCTTTAAAAACTTTAATTCATTATATCATTAAATAATTTTTCAGCATTTAATAAGTTCATTTTTTGACTTTTTATTAAATAGCAAACGAAATGTCACACCCTTGAGTTTTAAAATTAAAAATCTACATCTTAGATAAAATTTTAATTAATAAAGGAGTGACTATGGGTGTCTTTAAAATAACAACACATAAAAAAACGAGCTATTATGAAGAAAGAAAAGCTCAAATAATAGCAGGTATTATAAGGTTTTGAAACAAAAGAACAAACAAAGAACTTGCTAGGATGTATCACGTCAGTGTCAGAACAATAATTAGATACAAACAAGAAATAAAACCATTTATAGAAAATGGTACTTTTAACGTTGCTCACAAAGGTAGAAAAAATGAAAATGCACTCAAATATAATGATGAAACTATAAATAAAATTATGTGTGATTATTATGATTTTTCTGAAGAATTTTTCCCTAAAAATGCAACTATTAATACCGCTCCTTTTTGACTTTATTATTATGAAAAAGTAAAACAAAATTTTAATATTAGTTATTCACAAGCTTTTAGAAGAGTTAAAAAGCAAGGTTTCATTAACATCCAAATGACAAGAAAAGGTAAAAGAGAATCTAGAAAAATTAGAAGATTGCTTAAACAAGAAATTGGTGAAAAAACTTCACTTTTCACAAGAATTGGTTCTTTAGAAATTGATGAGCGTGAGAAGAAAAGAAAAAGCGTTTATCAAGCTAAAAATATACATTTAAAATTTGGTGAAAATGTTGAATTAGATGCTTGTCAAGAAATATTTTTTGGGGATAAAAAAGTTTTCATTTACCACGCAATTGATTCAGCTACAGGTAAATTACTTGAACTTCAATGTGAAGAGCAAGAAACAAATGTGGGTTACCAAAAGCTAATTGATAAACTCTTTAAAAAATATGGATTTCCTTCAAATATAACAACAGATCGCAGAAGAACTTTTTGAGGTTCAGAAAAAACATACACAATGTTTGAAGAGGCTTTAATCGATAGAGGAATTACTTTATTTGTGTCATCTAATCCTAAAGATAAGCCAAATGTGGAAAGATCTTTTGCTAGTGCTCAAAATTATTACCCTTATTTATTTAAAAATAAAGGTATTGATTCTATTGATGAATTAAATAAAAGAAGCGAAGAAATTATTGACGAATATAACAAACATTTTCAAAAAACAGAAGGTAATAAAGAAACCAAATTTATCAAAAATGATCATAATTCAAACATTTATGATTTTTCTTTAAGAATTAGAAGAAGAGTAAATAATGGGGTTGTTATGTATAAAAATAAAATGCTCGCCCCTTACGACGAACATAATAAAAGATTAATGTTTTTTTCACAAAACGGAAAAGATATTAATTTATGTTTAGATGTAAACCAAAACTTGTATTTCGAAATCAATAATAAGAAATATATTGCAAAAGTTGTTGAAGAATCCGAATTAAATGAAACCGAAATTTATGCTTTAGCTAAAGGGTGAGATATTTCTATCCCACAAGTACATGTGATTGCAAAGGCAATTGTAAATTCTAGAAAATTCACTTTAGCACAGTCACAATTAAGACATTTCCCCAACGAAATTCTTAAAAATGAAAACGCACAAAAGATAATCAAAATACTTGAAAGAAGTGAACAGATTTTGTTAAAACTTTATAACTTACTTGAAAAAGATATAGAGTGAAAAGATAAAGTTGCATTCATTAACAACTAATATCACAAAACATATTTTATAATCAACAATTTCTTTATGAATTTTGAAGTTCTTTTGGTTCTTTTCTTCGAAAGAAAAGAAGGCCCGTGCTGTAGGACAAATATTGAATTTGTAAAACCAAAAACTAACATACAAAATTAATTGATTTTATTAATTCAATACTTAAATTTTATTTCAATAATTAATATCAGAATTGCTTGTGTTGAATTCTTAAGAATTCAATATAATTATATTAAAAGAAACAAACAAGAGTGACAATTCGTTTAATAATTTACAATAAGAAACTTTTATTTTGAAAATGCCCTAAAAATATTTTTACAAAGAAAAAGACGAATTTTACAATTCGTCTCTTATCTTATTTTCTTTTTTGAATTTTTGAATACAATAAGTAGATTAAATCAAAAATTCCTAAAGTAATAAGTGTTAGTACAACTCATCATCAAAAACTCAATCTTTCAAGTGGTCTTTGACCTAGGTAATGTCTAAATAAAGCGC
This sequence comes from Mycoplasmopsis gallinacea, assembly GCF_012220205.1. NCBI lineage: Bacteria > Bacillati > Mycoplasmatota > Mycoplasmoidales > Metamycoplasmataceae > Mycoplasmopsis > Mycoplasmopsis gallinacea. The sequence continues at coordinate 1,047,632 of NZ_CP047225.1, forward strand.
TATATAGCACATTAGATGCATCTTTTTTCTGAATGTTTTGTAAAGCTGTTTTTTCTTTAGAACTTAGGTTTTTCGATTCTTTGTTCATTAAATTAAAGTAATTATTATTAAGTAGCTCAGTTTTAAATTCTGAATATCTATTTCGATTAATTGGCTTAGCTAAATTAGTCTCAGAGATAAACGAATCAAAGTTATTGTTAAGCAGCGAATGAACTAAATTAACTTCATATGTAGCTTGATCTTGTAATTCCATTAAATCACTAAATAATCTTCTTCATGCTGTAATTACATTCGATTTATTATAAACATATGGTTCTTGTGAGATAGAAAGCTTAATCAATTCTTTTTCTAAACTATCAAAATCAGGATTATCAACTGAACTATCACGATATTGTTTTAAAAGATCCCTTAAATTATTAAATCTAATCATTTCATCTGCTAATTCAATATAGTTAGGATTATTCACACCGAGCTTGTCAAATTCAGCAAGTATTTCTTTAATTTCTTTATTAGTTAATTTATGAATACCATTAGCATCAATTACTAATTTGTTAATAAACTCTTTAGCTTCTTCACTTTCTTCAGCAGGTGGATTTTGTTCTTCTCTATTTGGATGCAAGTTAGCATAATCAAATGCCAAACTACGTTCTGCAGTTTCACTTGAAATTAAAGTATCTAATGTGTTATATGGTCTTTGTCCATTTTGTAATGGATCAAGATTTTTACCATCAAATTTATCGGAAGTTAATAATTCTTTTGCAAAAGCAAAGTTATCATCAAAATTCTTCTTAGAAAGAGGCTCTGCTTCTTGATATTTAGCATTATTTGGATCTGCAATTAAATCTTCGTACTCTTTAACTCCATCTTTTAAAATCTTCATTTTAGAGTTAATTGTTGAAAAATCATGATAAATTTTCTCAGCTTCTTGTAGTGTTAAATTCTTTTTACTAAAAGCATCATTCATTTCATTTCTTTGTTTTGGATTTAAGAAAATTAATTTTTCTGCTTCATTTTTAATGATTCGAATAGTAGCTTGTGTTTGAATTCGATCTACTTTTGGAATTGTGTCTGTAGCTTCATCATTAACTAAATTAATAAATTTTTCCGCTTGTTCTTCTGTTAACCCAGGTTGATTGTTTTTATACTCTTCTTTTTCACGGTTTAAATCATCTATTAATAAGTTTTTTCTCTCTTGTAAATTAGTTAGAAAATCTCAAATTTTAAGCACACCAATTTTAGTTGATGTTTTATCTTCTTCTGGTGAGTTTTCAAGCTCCGATTTTGTCGATGTTAATTTATATCTTACCGCAAGTGTACCTTCATCATCATCCGGTGTTGGATTATCTAAAATAATAATTTCAGATTTATTTTGAAGTCCACCAGGAGTTAAAACCAATTTACGCACTAAATTTTGTCAGTTTGGATTTTGCATAAATCAAGAAGCTTTAATTGTTTCTTGTGGAACATTCGGATCATCATAACTAATTGATTTTGATACATCTTGATTATCAATTAAATTATTTAATCTAGTTGATTCATCTAAGAATCCACGAATTACAAAGTTTTTAGTTACAAAAACATCTTCCATACCATTTTTTGTCGAAGTAATTGTATATTGTCCAGAAATAGTCCCAGTAGCGTCATCTTTTAAAAGCGAATCACTTACAATTTGAACTGTTGAATCGCTACCATTGCCACTTCAAGTTATAGAATCATCAATAGCTTTATTCGGAGAAATTAAATTTTTATCAGGATAATCAAAAGTAACATCCATTTCGTTTAATCTTTCAAATTCAGTTTTATATCCTGAAACTGTTGCTTCTTTTTGACTTGATGTTAGCACTTTTGATGGATCTTCTTTGCTTGTGGCTTTAATAATATATTTAACTTTTAAAGTTCCGTCTTTATCATTTTGATCAGCAACTTCTTGAATTTCAACTGTTGTTGTATATTTACTTTGTGGATCTTGTTCTAATCTATAAGCAGGTGTTTTATCACTTGAACTTAAATCAAAATAAGAAGGTAATTGATTGTGGTTTGATTCAAAATTAGGAGTAACAGCATCTACATCAAAATCATTTGGATCTAATTTCTTAAAGCCTTGAATAGTTTGTTCTCTATAGGTCGAAATGATATCTTGAAGAAAAGGCTTGGTTGAAACAAAATGATATTTAACAACTAAACTTCCTTCTTGGTTATTTTGATTTTCAATGCTATCAATTACTAAACTTGCATTATCATATGTATTAGGATCTTTTGTAAGATCATCTTTATTTGCATTAGTAGCAAGTATTTGATCTTTATTTGGATAATCAAGATTAACAGATAATTCATTTAATCTTTGTTTTTCTGTTTTAAATCCTAATATAGTTTGTGTTTTTGTGCTAGAAACAATATCAGTCATTCCATTTTTTGTTGAAACAAAGTGATATTTTACATCTACACTTCCATATCTATCTTCTTTTGATTGTATAGAATCAATCACAACATTTACGTCAGATAGTTGGCTATGGTCATATGTTACTTTATCTTGATCACTACTTGTAAGAGTAGATGGCATTATTGTAGACTTATCTGGATAGTCTAATGTAATAGCTAGATTATTAAGTCTTTCTTTTTCTAAATCGCGGTTTGTTTTATAACCACTATCATTAATATTACTATCTTCTTTTATAGTGCTTGGGTCGACTTTATTAGACTCACTTGAATAAGTACTATGATAAAGATCGTCAGCTGTTTTCTTTGTTTTAAGAGCATAATCAAGGCTTACGTTACCTGATTGATTATCTGGTCTCAATTGTGTAATTTTTAACTCAGCGTTTTCTGCATCTAAATTCTTAGCGGTAAAATCTGATATAGAAAGGTCACTAGGTAATTTATCTTTTTTCTTCCCGCCGTTGTAAGTAAATAAATCAGTTTGGTTTTTTATTTTCTCTTTCAACTTCTTAATTCTATTTGCTTCTGTTAAATATCCTGGAATTTCAATTTCTTTTTCAGTTGATTCAAATGTTTCGCTAGAAGTATCATTTTTTACAGATTTAATAACATATTTTAATTTTAACTTTCCGTCTGCGTCATTATAACCTGAAATACTTTTAACTTCGACTGTTCTTGTATATTTATTTGTAGAATCTGCTGTAACAGTACCTTGTGGTTTTTTACTATCATCTGTAAGGTCAAAATATGAAGCTAGTTTTTCAGGATCTGCTGTAAAATTAGCATCTAATGAATTTATTTCATCTTGTTCACTTCTAGTTTGTCTATATATTACTGGTGTGCCAGCTGGTGGGAATTTTAAAGTAATTGTAACTTGTTTAGAAGTAACATCTCCTGTAAAACCACCTTCTGTCTGTCTTGTAGATTTTAAATCATAAGTAATAGTAATTGTTCTGTTATTATCATCTTCAGTTTTGTGTCAATCAAATATTGACCCTGAATCCGGATTGTTACTTTGAGAATAAAGGTTATCTTGTTTAGCATCTTCATATGTTATTCAGTTCACTCTATCTATAGTGTTATCGCTAGCAGGATTAGTATTTGATATTGTATGATCTTTAAGTTTAAATGGCCCTATATTTGGAAGTTGTTCATTTAGTCTTTGTCCTTCAGTTTTAAACCCATTTAATGTAATAACATAACCTTTTGAGCTTGTATAATCTGATGGTTTATGATTGTCATGTTCTGTTGTAAAAGTTTTAGGTCCATCAAAAGTCGATTGTGTATATGAAATTTTATTAAAATTATTATCTGCTCAATTGATTCATTTTAACTTATTGATAACAGTTTTAGTTGGATCAAGTGGATTCTCAATATTTTCCGCTGAAAAATTACTTGGTGCAAAAAGTTCGGGGAAGATTTTAATTGAATAAGTTCCGTCTTTATCATTATGACTAGCTTTTTCACCTCTAGCAAATTTAACCCAATATGAAAGCATACTATCACTTATATGTGTTTTTTTGAATAATTCATTAACATCAACACTTGAAGGTAATTTAGTTTCGGGAGAATAATCAGCATCTATTTTCGCTGCATTGTCTCTTGGTATTATTCCATATCCATCAGTATCGCTAATTATAGCATCAAGATAACTATTTCAAGTAATACCGTTTATATCAGAAATATCTCTTTCTTGTCAAGTATCAGTTGTTACGTCTTCATAACCTTCATCAATTGAACGTAGTTTGAACTTAACTTTGAGTTTTCCTGTTAAAACATTTATTTCTGAGACAAAAAACGAATCTATTTTAAATCTTGTTGATTCACCAGTGTCTCTATTAAGCCCAAAAAGTAAAACATCTCCTGTATCCGTGTTCCAATCATATGCTGAATCCAGATATATATCGTATGTGTATGTAGGATCATCTCATGAATACTGTTTTGGATTAATGATAAAACCTTCACCAATTGATTTTGGCTTATCTTTGTAGCTATTTATATTTGTTATTTGAAGAACCTTAGCGATTTCTTCTAATTCTTGCTTTTTATCTTGCTTCTCAGCAGAGCTAGGAGTAGCACTAATTACGGTACTAAAAGGTGCTATTGTCACAATACCACCTAAGCCCATTAATAACATCTTTCTTGATTTTTTCATATTTTTTATGTCCTTCTATATATATATATATTTGTATAAGTATCTTCCGTCTTTTCGTTGGCTCTCTCCAGTCTTTAAGATTCGACCTTTATTGTCACGTCTTTTTTCTGACATGGCATTTGCTCCTTTCCTTTATGGAAAGAGCCTTGATACGACTTAATACTATTTTATCATATACAAGACCCTTTGGCGACGCTAGATTGCGTCCAATGTATCTATAATTTTTTCAAATTGTTTTCGTTTAATCTGAATACGATTGCCATTCATAATCAGCCAATTTGCATTTTTATTTTCCTCTGCCAAGCGTCGTAGCTTGTTTTCGCCAATACGAAAATATTTTGACGCTTCTTCAATGGTTAGGGTATAACGTTCCCAAATAGGAATGTCAGTCTGCTTCATAAAATCCTCCTTTCCAAATCACTTATTTGGATTTCATAAAAGTTGTTTTACCAGCAATCGAACAGCTTTAGCAAAGCTCACGGGAGTTCCACCCCTGCATGGTTCTCATGTAGCCATACTCATTGCCTGCGACGGTTTTATCACGCTCGGACTATTGACTGCATGGGAGTATCATTATCACGATAAGAATGTCGTTGCAGGCAATCCTGCTAAAGATTGCTTCTCGGATCACTAACATGAATCGCTCGCTATCTTTATAAGATAGGTCATGGCGGTTAGTTCCGTTGGCTCTTTTCTTATCGAAACGTATTCGATTACTTTTATTCAGTTTTCAAAGAACAATGGCTCGTTAGCCTATCAAAACACATTGAAAGCTCAATATGCTTTGGTGGAATAACAAACCTCCCTGTTCGGGAAGCGTGGAATGGTTTAGCACGCTTCCACGAAAGGAGAGAGGATATTACTTAATTTCAAATGACAAAATCTTTGTAATCAGTCTGGTTTCCATTCTTCCACGTAAGACTTCATCAACGACCATACTTTGATTGCCATATTCATCTTTCATAAGTCGTAGGGAACGCTTCGTTATGTACCCTCTGTAATGATGTAGAATCTGGTTAATCGCTTCGGTATCGCCATCTGTTGCCTTTACAATGAGAGGAAAGGGAATCATAGGATATTGTGTTTTCATTCTTCAAATTCCTCCATAAACTTTTTAATTAAGGCTAGTCCACTGGTTCTATGCCGATAGACAATAGAACGGTTCAATTTCAACAGGTCTGCAATTTCTGAATCGCTCATGTCCATAAAGTAAAACAGCAGTAGAATTTCACGTTTCTTGTCTGGCAACTCACGTAATGCTTCACTCAACAAATCATTTTCAACGCCTACTGATAACCCATTGAGTGTAAAAATCTGAAAGTCAGTTGAATAGTTATCTGTTGTCGCAAACTGGCTAACAAGATAATCGCCAACATCCGAAAAGGACACCTCACGCTTTGCAATCCTTGAAAGATAAAGCGTATAATTCTTTCGCTCGTCTTCCATAGCACGTTTACAGATATAGTCAAACTGATTTTCTATTGTGGTCTGAAAAGAAGATGGTTTCATGTTTCTCACCCCCTTTCTGTCTAGGAAAGGAAGTGAGCCTTGCTCGTTTATCTCTTTTCACTCTTAGTCCCAATGTGAAAGGGGGATTTGTTGCATTACTGATAAATAAACTTTGTAAAAAAGTTCTGAATAGCCAAAAAAGCATATAAACAGATTTATTTCTCTGTTTACACGCTTCTGTTATTCTATCTATATGATTTATAAAACCACATTGGTGGACGTACTTATCTATTGCAGATAGACGACTTTTTTTGACAAGAACCCAATGTAAGGAAATTTATTGTATATGATGTACTTCATGGCGACGTTGACCTCCAACAAACCGCCATTTGGAAGTAATATACAATATTTTAACAGCGTAAATAGCACTACCATATAACGGTTTTTTTTATTGGCGTTTAGTAGTGCTTTTTATTAAATATAAACCTATAAACCATATAACACGTTTTTCTATACCTGTTTTTAATTCAGTAGGAACAATAAAATGTATAGAGGTGGTCTACTATGCGTAAAAAAGAAGATAAATATGATTTTAGAGCCTTTGGTTTAGCCATTAAAGAAGCTCGATTGAAACGAGGTTTAACTCGTGAACAAGTGGGAGCATTGATTGAAATTGACCCACGGTACTTAACTAATATTGAAAATAAAGGGCAACACCCCAGCATACAAGTTCTTTATGACCTTGTATCGTTACTTCATGTTTCCGTTGATGAATTTTTCTTACCTGCTAATAACTTGGTAAAAAGCACCCGACGATTACAGATAGAGAAATACATGGATAGCTTTACAGACAAAGAACTATCCTTAATGGAATCTTTAGCCAGCGGTATCAACGAAGCAAGAAACATCGAAGACTAATTAAAAGAATCCATACATAACGGAAAGAGCCGATAAAATGAGATTAATACAATCTCATTTTATCGGCTCTGCGTCTTTGCGTCTGGCTCTGTAATCACAGTTACTTTGAACTGCTTTATTTCAATTAAATTTTCTTGTCTGCATTTCGGACAATAGAGGGGGAATTTTTTTAATTCAGTATCTTCCCTTATCTTTAATCGTGTTTTATTTCCACATACAGGACACAATATCCACTTGTAGTTTATAATAACTATCTCCTCCTTTACACTTTAATTCAAATCTTTATTAAAAAATATTTCATCTTATTTAACAAGAAACCATATTTATATAACAACATAAAATACACTAAGTTATTTTATTGAACATATATCGTACTTTATCTATCCGACTATTTGGACGACGGGGCTGGCAAACAGGTTCACCGGTAGTAACATAGTACCCTTTTAACTCTGTTAAACAAACACTACGTCCATTTGTAAAGAAAGTTAAATCACTACGATATTCTTGAATACACCGAGCAGGGATTTCTCCACTAAGAATGACCTCATTATTTTTCAATTGAGTGTCTACGATGTTCGCACAATATTTAGGAGCATCGTTGTATGCTCGTGAAAGATATTCCTGTGGCGCATAAATTTTAAAACTAAGATATGGCTCTAACAATTCTGTTCCAGCTTTTTTTAAGACTTGTTCCAATACAATAGGAGCAAGCATCCGAAAATCTGCTGGGGTACTAACAGGGCTATAGTATAAGCCATACTTAAAACAGATTTTACAGTCCGTCACATTCCAACCATACAATCCTTGTTCACAGCCATAGCGTATCCCTTCCATAACTGCATTTTGAAATGATTGATTTAAGTATCCAAGAGAAACCGAGCTCTCATACTGCATTCCACTTCCCAACGGAAGCGGTGATACAGATAAACCAATGGAAGCCCAGAAAGGATTTGGCGGCACTTCGATGTGAATGGTATATTCTGCATTTTTTAACGGTCTCTCCATATAAATGACTGTAGGCTCTTTTAGTTCTATCTCCACATGATACTTTTCTTGCAACAGTGCACTAATCACTTCCATTTGTACTTTCCCTAAGAAAGAAAGTATAATTTCATGTGTCGTAGAATCCACGTAATATCGTAGAAGCGGATCACTATCTGAGATTTCCAAAAGGGCATCAAGCAACATTTCTCTCTGTTCAGGTTTACTCGGTTCAACAGTTGTTTGTAGTAGAGGGTGCGGATTTTCAATCTTTTTTCTCTGTGGCAATAGTTTTGTATCTCCAAGAACACTATTTAACTTCAAAAACTCATTTTGCAAAATAACAATTTCTCCAGAATAAGCTCTATCAATCTTACATAATTCACCATTTATTGAAGTATACATTTCTGTAATTTTTATTTTTTCCTTTTCCGATATTCTAACCGAATCTCGCAAATGCAGTACGCCACTATAAAGACGTATATATGCAAGACGCTGTCTTTTTTCCGAATACTCAATTTTGAAAACTTTTCCGCAAAGTTCAGACTGACCTCGATGTGTTGATGAATAAAATTTATTCGTAATCACTTCTATAAGGTTATCAATCCCTATATTGTTTTTGCACTTCCGTGATAAACAGGGAACAGAGAACAATTCTGAAATCTTATGCTTTCCTCCTGTTCGAGTTCCAATGCTTCTAATGATTTACCGGACATATATTTCTCTAAAAGGTCATCGTTTCCCTCTATTACCGTATCCCATTGTTCAGATTCGGTAAAGTTCGTCACACACATATTAGGATACAGTTCTACCTTCTGTTTGATTACAATTTCGGCAGAAAGTTTCTCTTTAATATCCTGATAAACCGTTGATAAATCAATTCCATTTTGGTCAATCTTATTGATAAAAAAGATTGTGGGAATCCCCATTTTCCTAAGTGCATGAAATAATATACGAGTTTGTGCTTGTACGCCATCTTTTGCAGAAATCAGTAGAATTGCCCCATCTAAAACTGATAATGAACGATATACTTCTGCTAAGAAATCCATATGTCCTGGCGTGTCTATGATGTTCACCTTCATATTTTCCCACTGAAAAGAGGTTATTCCTGTCTGAATTGTAATTCCTCTCTGACGTTCTAAAAGCGTATTATCCGTCCTCGTTGTACCTTTGTCCACGCTTCCTAATTCTGTAATCGCTCCACTGTTATATAATAAGCTTTCTGTTAAGGTAGTTTTTCCTGCATCAACATGAGCTAAAATTCCAATATTAATAATTTTCATGTGATTTTCCTCCATTCAAAAACCCAAAAGGGCATAAAAATCCCAGTGATAAATACTCTTATGACTGGGATTTTTATGCATAACCATAGGCATACAAAGCATTATAAATTAGAAAAGTTACACGCAAATTTAATGCGTGTGACTTTTTGTGTCCATTGTGTAAAATAATAATGCTCGAAAAGAAAGGACACATTTTTATTATATGAAAAAATTAATAGATTTATCTAAACTAAATATTATTTGTGTAAAAAATAATGCTGAAAATTTCCGTCACTTCATCATCAAAGAAACAGATGATGAGATAAAACGTCTTCACTCAAATGTTTCATCTAAAAGACTGCTTAGAGATAAACAAATATCCATACTCTTAATGTGGGAAATTATTTTAAAAATTCTAGTGTTGAATTCAGTGCCAAAAGCAGCAAAATATTTCGGTTATCAATCTAGAACAATTAAACAAAAAATGGAAATAATGATCGAAAAAAATAACTATCACAATAGCTTGAAAAATAAAGTTATTTGCAAAAATTGCGGATCTAAAATTTTTATAACTAAATTTCTCTCATTCAGAAAACTATCAAATCATTTGCTTAGTTATAAAATCAAAAGGTTAATGATAGTGTCAGAATCGCAAAAAAATAAGTGAAGTCACTTTAAAAAATATTGAAACGATGTCACTAAAGAATTAAGAAAAAAAGCAAACAAAAACTCTAAAAACATTAAATGTAAAATGTCTGTTAAGTTTATGATTAACTCATTTAAACAAACAAATCCAAATGCTTTTTGTCCTACATTCAGCACAGTTTACAAAGCTCTAAAGCAACAAAGAATAAAACTTTCTTTTGATCCCCTTTTATATTTATCAAGGGGTGGCTATACAAAAACTACATTGAAGCAAGGTAAAAGATCCTTAATACATGCTAGAGATCTAAAATATAGACCTAAAGAAGCGAATTTAAGATTAGAAAAAGGTCATTTCGAAGCTGATACAGTAGTTGGTAAAAGAGAAGATAAATTTGTTCTTTTCACACTTTTAGATCGTAAAACTAGAGAGTTATACATTGCTTTAACTAAAAGAGATGCAAAATCAATTAACAAAGCATTAAGGATGTTAATAAGAAAATATAATCTCGAAATAAAAACCTTAACAGTAGATAAAGGTAGTGAAAATACACTTCTTCATAAAGTTGTAGGTAAGAAAAAGTTATTTAAATGTAAACCTTATGCTTCATATCAAAAAGGTTCAATCGAAAATGCTCATAGATACATTAGAAGATTTATTCCTAAAGGTAAAAGTTTCAATTCAATAACACAAGAATACGTATTTTGACTCAAAGAACAAATTGATGAATACAAAAGAATACTGGCAATAAAAAATTAAAAATTAATAGGAATAAAAAACTTGGTATTTAAGTCTTAAACCAGATTTTTTGTGATTGAAGCTCATTTGATGTGCGATGTCAGTTTATCCCTGTGTCGTTCTATGTCTATCTTTTCTCACAGATTCAATGATTGTGCTGCCGCACGGGCCTTCTTTTCTTTCGGAGAAAAGAAGCAAAAGAACTTCAAAATTTATAAGAAAACAAGCCACAAGGGCTTGCGATTTTGGTTTTATCTTTGTCACTATTTCTTAATTTTTTTGCACTAATTTTCTTATAATTTAAACATTAAAAAAGCATTGTTATTTTTTTGACACTTAACTTGCGCGTCACTTTTCCAATTTTTAAATAAAAGATTAATGTTTTTTTCACAAAGCGGAAAAGATATTAATTTATGTTTAGATGTAAACCAAAACTTGTATTTCGAAATCAATAATAAGAAATATATTGCAAAAGTAGTTGAAGAATCTGAATTAAATGAAACCGAAATTTATGCTTTAGCTAAAGGGTGAGATATTTCTATCCCACAAGTACATGTGATTGCAAAGGCAATTGTAAATTCTAGAAAATTCACTTTAGCACAGTCACAATTAAGACATTTCCCCGACGAAATTCTTAAAAATGAAAATGCACAAAAGATAATCAAAATACTTGAAAGAAGTGAACAGATTTTGTTAAAACTTTATAACTTACTTGAAAAAGATATAGAGTGAAAAGATAAAGTTGCATTCATTGACAACTAATATCACAAAACATATTTTATAATCAACAATTTCTTTATGAATTTTGAAGTTCTTTTGCTTCTTTTCTCCGAAAGAAAAGAAGGCCCGTGCGGCAGCACAAATATTGAATTTGTAAAACCAAAAACTAACATACACAATTAATTGATTTTATTAATTAAATACTTGAATTTTATTTCAGTAATTAATATCAAAACTGCTTGTGTTGAATTCTTAAGAATTCAATATAATTATATTAAAAGAAACAAATGAGAGTGACAATTCGTTTAATAATTTACAATTTTTCAGCATTTAATAAGTTCATTTTTTGACTTTTTATAGGGTTAAAAAAGTCAAAAAAATCTATAATAAAGAAATGAAAAAATACGATGAAAAATCTTGCGGTGCAATTATTTTTAAAAAGTTTCAAAAGCAATGAAAAGTGCTTTTAATTAAACAAATTAATAAAGATTGAGGTTTTCCTAAAGGTCATATGGAAGCTGGTGAAAATGAGTTAGAAACTGCAATTAGAGAAGTAAAAGAAGAAGTCTCGCTTATAGGTGTTGATATTGATACAAAATATCAATATTCAAATAGCTACATTTTGCCAAGTGGTAAAAGTAAAATTGTAGTTTATTTTTTAGCAAGCTACAATGGAAATAGCCAGCCAAAGTATTTAAAAAGTGAGATTCTAAAAGCTAAATTTGTGCCTGTTTCACGCGCTATGTGTTTAATTAGCAAAAAGTCTGTTAGTGATATTTTAAAGCTTGCTTGAAGTGATTTTAAGGTAAAAAATGGACTAAAATAAAGCAAGTTATGCTAAATTAAATTTTTAAAAATAATTTTTTTAATTTATAATATAAATAAACATATAAATGTTTATTTTTTACTATAAATTGCCAAGAAAATAGGTCATAAAAAGGGTTATTTTTTTGTAAAAAGGGAGGTTTAAGATGAATAAAGAAAGCGAAAAAGAAAAGGTTTATTTAATTGAAGTTAGAAAAAAAGAAATTGAGCTTGATCGAGCTGAAGCTGAAGCAGAAAAAAGTGAACAAAGCCACAAAGAATATCAAAAAATGTTACCTTGATATAAAAAAGATTTATTCTTTAATATCTTAGGTACTATTGGAACTGTTTTTATAATTGTAGGTTTAATTCTTATTGCCTACAATATTAAATTCTGAGTATAATGCATCAAACAATTATTACATTATTGATATTTGTGGTTATCCTTTTAGTTGCATTGCTTTCAATTACTTTATATCCATACATAACCAATTTCATCACCAATAAATTTACTAAATCTAAATACGATAAATTAGGTAGAAGTAGTCAGATTCGTCTTATTAACCAACTAAGAGAAACTGTTGAAAACCTTTCAAGAAGAAGAGTTGGTGCTTTAATTACCATTGAAAACAACGATAATATTGACAACCTTAGAACTGACGGAATTGTTCTAAATGCTAATATTTCAAGTGCTCTTTTAATTGCTATTTTTAATAAAAACTCTCCACTTCATGATGGTGCTGTAGTTATTCGTGATAACAAAATTTATTACGCAGCTACTTTTTACAAAATCACACGTAAGAGTTTAAAAAATAGCTATGGTTCAAGACATCGTGCTGCCTTTGGGATTTCAGAACAATGTGATGCAACTACAATTGTTGTTTCTGAAGAAACTGGGAAAGTAATTTTAATTAGGGGTGATTTACACACTGAAGTAAAAATCGAAGAATTCCAAGAAGAACTTATCAAATACCTTAAGGATTAATTAAATGGCAGATTTTGAAAAAGATCAACAAGCTTTTGATGAGCAAGAATATTCAATTGATTTCTTGCAAGCGCAAATTAAACAACTTGTTGATAATAAATCAATCCGTTTACTTAGAGAATTTTTCGAAGAATACCCTATTGCTGATTTAGCTCAAGCCCTTGAAGGACTTGATTTAAAAATTCAGCTATTTTGCTTTAGAACCTTAAAAACTGATATTGCAGCTGAAGTATTTTCATACCTTGAAGATGATGCTAAAACTAAATTAGTGCACTCTTTTACTGAAGAATGAGGAATGGAAATTATTCAGGAACTTCAATCTGATGAACTTGCTGATTTGCTTGAAGATCTTCCAGTTAATTTAACTAGAAAAATTTTAGCTGAAGCTACCGAGGAAAAAAGAGAGAAAGTTAATAGCATCCTAACTTACTCAGATGATCAAGTTGGAAGCATTATGAGCGTGGATATTTCCATTCTTAAGTCTAATTGAACTTGTAAAAAAGCTATTAGACAAATCAAGCGTGATTATAAGAAAAATGCTGAAATGAGTCATAGCTTCTACATCACAGATGAAAAAGGAATTTTCTTAGGTTCAATAACCCTTGAAGAACTTGTGTTTAACAATGATGAAGATGACCTTTTAGAAGATCTTTATACAGTAGTTGCTACTGTGCACCCTTATGATGATAAAGAAGATGCAGCTCAAATTTTCTCTGAACATGACCGTTCAACCTTACCAGTAGTTTCCAAAGATAACTTCTTAATTGGAATGATTACTTCCGATGATGTTATTGATGTTATTCAAGAAGAAGCTACTGAAGATATGTATAAACTTGCCGGGATTAACCCTGAAGGTTCAGAAGAAGGATACTTAAAAACTTCAGTTTTAAAAATTGTTAAATCCAGAGTTTTCTGATTAATTATTTTGATGATTTCAGCTACAATTAGCCAGTACATCATCCAAAAATTCACTGATTTAAGTGAAGATATGATTGCAATGTTTAATGCTGGAATTTCTACTGCGGTTATTGTTTCGTTAATCCCAATTATTAGTGGTAGTGCTGGTAATGCTGGTTCACAATCTTCAACTACAATTACCCGTGCTAGTGCGCTAGGTGAAATTGAAGATAAAGATCTTAAACGTGTTATTGGTAAAGAAATTGCAGTAGGAGCTGTAATTGGAGTTATTTTATTTATCGTTAATGTGATTCGGCTTTTTATCTACTTTGCGATTTTTAAAGATGGCACTGAATGAATTCCAATTATTTTCGTCATTTTAGCCAGCTCACTTTCATTATTTTTAGTTGTGATTTTATCTAAGTTTTTAGGTACAATCATCCCAATTTTAGCTATTAAATTTAAAAAAGATCCAGCAGTTATGTCTGCTCCAATTCTTGCCACTCTTTCAGATGCAATTTCAACTTTAATTTTCTTTGGAATAAACATTTTATTCTTATATATTGGTTTTAAAGCTGGAGTTTTCCCTCAAGCATTGCCAATAGCTTAGTAATTTTTAAACATAGTAAGGAACAAATATGAACACAGTTGATATAGAAAAAATCAAGTTGCTCGCTGAAGATTTACTTGAATCTAAAAAAGAAGTATCTGAGCTTAATAAACTTCTTAAACAAGAGTTTAAAGATATTGAAATTGAAGTTGATGAGCCACTTTCAAATGGTGGAAGAATTACTTACAAAAAATCAGAACCTAGAACTACTTTTGATTTTAAAGGGTATAGTGCTTTCTTGCACAATGCAATTAAAGAAGGTAAAAACTATACAGAAGAAGAACTTGATTTAATTATGAAAGAATTTGCCGTTGAAAAAGAAGGTAAATGATCAATTAAATTGAAAAAATAGAAAGGACACAAATGAACTTAGGTTTAGACAATACTGTAATATGAATTATTCTAGGGGTCTTTTTAGCCCTTTTAATTGGATTTTTCATTTATTCCTTTATTAAAGAAAAAATTCAAAGAAAGAAAATTAAAGAAGCTGCTGAGCTTTTAAAAAATGAAGGCGAAGTTTTTCATCGTGAAATTGTTATTAAAATAAATCAACTTATTAGATTAAACCAAGAACAACTTGATAATTTTGAAGTAAGTATTGGTAAATACAAAATGAGCGATATCACTTTAAGTGCACATAATATCTTAAAAAATTATGCTGCTAGTGATTCATTTAAAACATACATCACAAATGAACCAAAATATAAAGATTTTTTAATTAATTATGTAGCTTTAAAAGACAACAAATCAAATCTTTGAGCAAACAAGCAAGCAAATGAAATTAAATATTTTGAAAAAGCTTTCAAAAACTTACCAGAACATTACGCTTTAGAAGTAAGAGAAATGGACAAAATCATTAGCGATATTAACAAGGAGTATGAAGATGAAATTTCTCAAAGAATTAAATCTACCAAATAAATTAACTCTGCTTAGAATCGCTCTTTTTATCCCAATGATTTTTTTAATGATCGCAAACATTTACATCTTAAGAACATCAGATGGATTTTGATGGTCATATATGAAATATGTAGAAAATCATAACTTACCAACTACGTATTCATTAAATGGTTTATACACAAAAATAGGCGCAATTGATATTGTTATTCTTCTTTTCTTTATTGGTGCAATGGTAACTGATTTTCTTGACGGATATTTTGCAAGAAAAAATAACCAAGTAACAGAATTTGGAAAATTATGAGATCCACTTGCTGATAAAATCATTACAACTTTAACACTTATTTATTTTGCAGTAATGAATTACGTTCCTTTTTGAATAGTTTTAATTTTTGTAATTAGAGATTTAATCGTTGATGGTTCAAGAGTTACAATGGCTAAAAACAATATTGGTGTTGAAGCTTCGATTTGAGGTAAATTAAAAACTTTAATTATGACTGCTGGAATTATTATTGTTTTCATTTACCAACTTGTTTTCTCATTTAATATTGAGAAAATTACATACTTTGATAAAAGTGCCCAAAGCTGAGCTCCTTTTGTAGTTTCAATTCCTTTATTAGTTGCTGCTGGTTTTAGTGTCTTTTCTGGATTTTTATACGTTAGAAAAATTTGACCTATTATTAGAGAATCAAAATAATTTTTATGAAACATAACCAAAACAAAAATTTTGATTTTGTTGATCAAGATACACTAGGCAAAACAATGTCAATAGACATTGAAACAATTGAAAAACAACCTTTAAAATATAAGCAAAAATTAGCTGAAGAAATTATTGAAGAGAATAAATTCACACCAGAACAAAAAGCTAAATACTTTCGTTCTAAAGTTGTGTATGTCTTTGCTATTTTAAGCATTTTACTTATCATTTCAATTCTTTCATTTTTAATTTACTTGATAGTGATGAAAATAATTTAATGAAGTCCTTTCCTACTTTGTAGGAAAGGTTTTTTATTATTTTTGCATCTATATACACTCATTTTGAGTAAGCAATCATCATCACTTTAGATTCATTGTATAAAAATTGTTATTTATCTAAGTTAAAATGGTAATTATTTTTATAAATAAAAATTCAATTAAGATTTAGATAAAATTAAATTAAGATATTTTATTTATGTATTTTTTGCAGTTTCATAAGAAAATTACTTATGATAATGGAGGTGTGCAATGCTTGGTATTGAATTTATTTTTTACCCATCTTCTAAACACAAATATGTTAATGCGTTATTTTTAGGACTAATTTCTTCTTTTGTTTTTTCTACATTCTTTTTAATGGTCGTATTTGCTTATACTTGAACAGATAATGATTCTAAAATATTTTCAAAAGTTTTCAATACTGTTTGCGTGTTTGTCTCGTTTCTATCTTTTATTTTATCCAGTTTATTCCATTATAGTTATCGAAGAAAATATAAAAATGATGAAATCGACAACACAAACCAATATAAAAACAAATTATTTTTAATAATATTTTCTGTTTTTATTTTAATTTTGGTATTAATTTTATCCTATGTTATGTTTTGGATATTCAATCTTAATTTTAAAGTCATTAAATGAAAAATTTCTTCTTCAGTTTATAGTTTAATTCAAATTCCTATCATTTTTTGCCTATGCTTTTTTCCTTCAATTTACCTTACTACAATATTTTATTTTGTTGTATATTTAATTAATATAAGAAGAGCTTATAAAAATAAAAGAATTTTAAACACTTTACCTTTTAGAAAAGAATAATTATCATTTAATATCTAATTAACTTTATATAAAAACACCTTTCCTCAATAATTAGGAATGGTGTTTTTATATAAGTTTATCAATCAAAGAAGTGATTAACTCTTTTTCTTCTTTATCCACAAATTTAGGCATTTTTGAATTATCAAAATCTAAACCTTGCTTAAATAAATTAAAGTTTGTATTTAAATTAAAGTAATTACTTAAAATTCATTTTAAATGCTCTATTTTGTCATAACTAAGAATCTCTTTTAAAGTTTGTTCGTGCACTAATTCAGGTAACATAAATCCAAATCCAGCATCAATAATTTCAAAATTAAGATCAATATAAGGTGAGTTGTCATTGACATTAAAATAACCGTATTTCTTGCTATGCTCTAAAATGTTTACCACTTTGAAAAAACGATTATATTTGTGACCTAAAGGTGTAAGTTCACCTTTAGAGTTATATAAAAGTGGACTATTGCTATTTTCATTTACAATCAATTCGTAATTATTTGTGATTTGTGAAATGGTTGACAGATTTTTTTCTGATAGAGTTTTGCTAAATAGGTTTTGATACCCAAATTGGTAATAAAAGTTAATAATAAATGGTTCTTTAAAATATTTAAAATGCTTAATTACAAACTTTTTAATAACTTCGAATTCTTTTTGTTCAATCATTTAATTTCTCCTATTTATATTTTAATAAATTTACCTTAAAAATAAAATGCAGAAACTTAATTCTACATTTTCAATAATTATTTTAATGTAAGTTTTGGCATTGCAATTAAAGCAATAGCTTCAGGACCTGTGTGGATTGCAATTGTCATTGGTGTTTTTTGAACAGTGTCAAGCTTAATGTCATTTTCTTGAACTACTTTATTGACTGTGTCATTATTTTTTTGATCAATTCCGCAAATAAGTGAAATGTCAAAAGAATCCTTAATTTTTACTAATTTTTCAATGATTTTTTGGAGCGCACCTGCGAATGTTCTTTTAAGAGCTACCGGTGATACGCTACCATTTTCTTTGTATTCAAGAACTGGAATCATTGCAATTTTAGTCATAAGAAATTTTTTAACACCTGTTAAACGCCCACCTTTAATCATGTAATTTAAATTAGTTGGGACAAGAAAAGTTAATGATTCGTGATTAATTTGGTTCATTTCACTAAGTAATTGATCAATATTTTGGTTCTTTTTGAAATGTTCAAGTGCAAAATTTGCAACTTTTGTAATTTGACTTCCAACTAAATGGTTATCAAAAATGTGAACATTTTTAAAGTTTTGAGCAATGGTTTTAGCATATCTTGAAGCTGAAGAAAGATTTTCGTTAATTCCAAGGTAAATTACCTCATCAAATTTTTCTGCAGCTTCTGTAATTGAAGTTTCAATTCGATCAAGTCTTGGAAGTGAAGTTAAAAAAGTATTAGCTGTAAGTAATTTTTCTAAAAGATTTTCAGTTGAATCAACACCATCTTCATAAACTTTTCCATTAATTTCAATTTGTAAAGGTAAGAAATAAAAACCTTGTTCTTGTGCTTCTTTTTGTGTAATTCCACTAAAAGAGTCAATTATTATACCTAATGTTTTCATAAATCATATTATATAGATAATTTTGAATTTGTTAATGTTATGAAGATAAAAATATTTTCTGTCATTTGTGCTGGAAAATTAACACTTTAACTGTTCATTATATACAAAAGCAAATCAACAGGTGGCAAATATGGTAAAATTTTAATATATATTTTAAGGCTATAAGTTATTTAAATTTATAGCGAATTTATTTTTTAACTTAAAAGGAGCAAAATGACCATTTCGTTAATCTCGCTTGATAATACAAACGAAAAAACAGTTGATACATTTTTAAAATCATTGCAGAGCCAAGATAACCAAGATTTTGAAGTAATTATCTGCTTAAATAAAAAAACTGAAGCTAAAAAAATCTTTAAGGTAATCCAGAGGTACAAAAGCTTTTTTGGAACAAGACTTGTGGTAATTTACAATTCAAAAATTAACAACTTCCAACATAATTTAATTAGCGCTTTCCGTGTTATTAAAGGTGATTATTTCACTGTTTTAAATTCCACAACTAACTTAAAAAGATACCACATAAGCACCTTAATTAAAGAAGTTAAAGAACAATCAGCTGATGTTATTGAATTCAAACCAAGAATCATTGGTTCAATTAAATGAAAACCAGCCAAAAGACTTGAAGCAGAGAAAGAGATGAAAATTGCTAATAACCAGCAAATTCTTGCCTATACATTCCCAATGATATTTAACAAAGTGTTTAAAACAAACCTTGCTAAAAAATTAATGAAGTACAAAGTTGAAAATAAAAATGATACTAAGTTCTGTCTTGAAGTTATGTATATGTTAATGTTTGAAGCTAAAAAATACATTTATTTAGATTATCGTATCTTTAAGGAAAACTTAGGTTCTGATGTATGACTTGTGTCAAATCACTTTTTAAGAACCTTCAACCTTTTAATTTCATATCTTAAAAATAGCAACATTAAATTAACTCAAGAATTAACATATGCTAAGTATTACTTTTTAAAACTGATTCTTTCAGGAATTTTATCAGGAACAACTTTTGCCTATAAAAATATTTGATCAGAGAAAAATGAAATCTCTGAAAAAAGAAGTCAACTTTTAATTGATAAGCACTTTAAGTTGATCCAGGAACTTGAATCAAATAATGAATTCCAGGTTTTTACAGCTTCAAATTTATATATGAACGTTGTTAATAACGAAGTTAAAGCACTTAAAAACAATTGAAAAAATAAACAAAGCAAAATATTAAGTTCATTAGAATAAGAAATAATATGTACGAAAACGCTCCTTTTTGAAAAAGATTTTTATCTAACTTTTTAGATTTCGTGATTGTTTTTTCTTTTTCTGCGCTAATTGTCTTTTTTGCAACTAGCTCAGACAAAGAAAATTTCACACCAAATTTTTATAATATTAAGCTACCAATTTTATTAATTATTTTACTTATTAGTGCTTATTATTTACTAACACCAATAATCACTAAAGGAAAAACATTAATGATGCTTGTTTTTCGCATCAAAATAATCGATAACTCTAATAAAAAATTTAAAGTTCTATCATTTTTAAAACGTAACATCGTTGGTTGTTATATTTGAATTTTGATCTTCTTGATTAGCGTTATCTTTTTTAGTCCTCTCCAATTATCAGAAATGGGAAATATTAAAGAAAATGATAACACTTTAAGCATCCTTAATGTTTTCAAAAATGTAATTGGATACTTTATCTCAATTTGATTTGTGATTATGGCAGTGAATTACATCATTATTATTAAAAATTCAAAGCGAAATGGGGTTAGTGAAGTTATAAGTGGAACTAGGGTTGTTAATTGAAAAATAGTGCAAGAGAGCAAAAAAATTCAAGATATTCCAATTTATCCATTTTATAAAAAATACCGCAACATTGTTTATTATCAAGTTGATAAATTTTAGCTACAAGCTATCAAAAAGAAAGGGAAATATATGATTACCAAAAAAATTGATTTGTTATCAGATTTAAATGAATCACAAAAAGAAGCTGTGGTGTATTTTGATACAAATTTAAGGATCATCGCAGGTGCTGGAAGTGGTAAAACAAAAGTATTAACAAGAAAAGTTTCTTATCTTGTTAATGATCTTGGAATTAGTCCAAATAAAATTCTTGCTGTTACTTTCACTAACAAAGCAAGCAATGAAATGAGTGATAGAATCAACAAATATATCCAAGATACTTCAAGTGGAAAAGTGCATATTTTTACTTTCCACTCATTTTGTTCTTGAGTTTTAAGAAGCCATATTGATAAAATTGGTTATAAAAAAAACTTCTTAATTATTGATGAACTTGACAAAAAACAAATTCTTGCTGATATTTATAAAAGATTAGATGTTTCAACTAATGAAATTAGCTACAAAAATATGATTCAATACATTACTTGAGCTAAAAATAATCACTACAATATGAAAGAAATGCAAGAAAACCTTAATGATACTGATTCAGATCTTATTCCTAAAATTTACCAAGAATACCTTAATGAACTTGCAACTAAAGGGTCTTTAGATTTTGACGATTTAATTATCAACACTAACATTCTTTTTGATGTAAGGCCAGATGTAGCTAAAGAATATCAAAAATACTTTTCATATATTTTAATTGATGAGTTTCAAGATACTTCACAAATTCAATACGACATTATCCGCAAAATTGTTGGTTCAAATACTCACTTAACAATTGTTGGGGATCCAGACCAAACCATTTACAACTGAAGAGGGGCTGATGTTAATTTAATTTTAAATTTCGACAAAGAGTTTCCTGATGCTAAAACAATCGTGCTTGATACCAACTACCGTTCTACTAAAGTTATTTTAAGAGCTGCTAATAAATTAATTAAAAACAATAAAAACCGGTTTAATAAAGATTTAGTAACTAACAATGAAGAAGGTGTTGAAATTGAGTTTTACCACGGATTTAACGTTGAAGCTGAAGCTAGATGAGTAGTTCAAAAAATTAACGAACTTAAAAAACAAAAAACTCAACTTAAAAATATCGCTATTTTATACCGTGCTAATTACTACTCACGCCCTTTTGAGGAAGCTTTAATTAATGAAAATATTAATCACAAAATTTTTAATGGAACTAAGTTCTTCCAAAGATCAGAAATTAAAGATGCTATTGCTTTTTTAAGAGTAATGTTTGATGGTAATGAAGTAGCGCTTGAAAGAATTATTAATGTACCAAATCGTGGAATTGGTGAAAAATATCTTGCTAAAATTAAAGAATTTGCAAAATCTAAAGGTATTTCTTTAATGACCGCAATTTATAAACATATTAAAGAACTTCCAGTTCCTAAAACTTTAATTGCTAAGTCAATTTTCCCATTTGTCCAAGAGATTTTAAAATACAAAAAAGCTTTAGAAACTAACAAAATTAGTGTTACATTAAACACTTTCTTAGAAAGTATTAACTATTTCAAATACATCGAAAATAACAAAAACCTTCGTGGATCAGCTGTTGATAACGTTAGAGAGTTGATTAACTCAATTGATAACTGAGAGAAAAATAACAAAGGTAAGGGAGTTCAAGAATACCTTAATATGGTGTCTCTTTTATCAGTTACTGATGATAGTGATAGCATAAATAATTATGTTTCACTTATGACAATTCACGCTTCTAAAGGTCTTGAATTTGACAATGTCTTTTTAGTAGGGCTTACTGAAGGAATTTTTCCAACTTCAAAATCCATCATTCACGAAGAAGGTCTTAGTGAATTTAGCCCGCTTAATAACGCTGAAGATGATCTAATTGAAGAAGAAAGAAGATTAGCTTATGTTGCTGTTACAAGAGCTAAAAAACAACTTTTCATTAGTGATAGTAGAGGAAAATTAATCACTACAAACGAAGACAAAAAACCTTCTCGCTTCATTGAAGAAATGGGTATTGATATTAACAAAACCATTTTATATACAGATTTTAAAAACAAAGATGATGATAGTTCATCAAAAACAGTTCAAAATAGCAAAATTATTAAAGGAGACATCATTAGCCATATCGCATTTGGTGAAGGTGAAGTTCTTGAAGTAATTGGACAAGATATAGTCGTTTTATTTATTAAAGACGGAAAGGAAAGAACACTTAATAAGGAACACCCTTCAATTAAAGTGATCTCAAACTAATGCTTTTAATTATTTTGCTTTCGATTTTCGCATTCTTAATAATGGTATCTATTTTCATAGCTACCTTATTTTTCTTTTACTTGCGTTCTTCATCTGGGATTATTCTTTTTAAAATCGACAACATCAACAAAAGGGTATTAAGATTAAGTGCTAAGTACCATTTCTTCTCAATTATTTTTGATAGCAAGAAAACTAAATTCAACCAATATTCATACATTGAACTTAGTGAAGTTTACAAATTCTTTGATAAAAAAACTAGGGATATCATTAGCGGATACATCGATAATCCAAAGGATCAAAAAGAGCTTGCAATCGAATTTAATAACAATTTTTACAATAGCAAAAATTTAACTTTATTTGAACGAATTGTTATTAGACTTGATACAACATTAAAAAAACATGAACCTTACTTTTTAACCATTAATAATGTGGGCAATGGAAATTACATTTGTTCAATTAAATGAAACCGTAAAAAAGTTTTTGACAATCGAATTGTTCTCCCTTATTTTAAAAATAACCTGCAACTTAAAACCAATTCCGAAAGTAATTACGTGCTTGCCTTTGCACTGAAGCCTTATTATTTCATTAATCAAATTGCTGCTGAAGATATTTCAAGTATCTACAACATGCTTGCCATAAACGAGAAAAAACACAAGTTTTTTTATAACCGTGATTCTTTATTTGTGGTGATACCTAAAAAAAGAAAAAGCAAAGGCTACTACACACATTTTTCAAACATTATTGCCCAAATTAACAAATCATTTGTCTCTTCTAAATTATTTATTGCAGCCACTATTTTTGAATACGGAAAAATCTCGGCAAACCAAGATTTAAACAACATTTCCAACTTAATTAATTACTCTATTTTCAACATTTTAAATGACCGTAGCAATTATGAAAACTACATCAATATGGATAAAAATTTCATCGAAAGCGATCAATATAAAAATTTCCTTGATTCATATGTAACTTACATTCGCAAAAATACTTCAAATGAATTTGGGATTGTTGTTGAAAATGTTGTCAATTACAACTCACAAAATGCTTCGGATATTCAAATTGCTAAAATCATTACTAATGATTTTGATCCCAGTTTAGAAAAATTCTTTAAAAACATTCCTTACTTAAATTTTCGTTTCGAATTAGCTTGATATACTTATATCCAAAACAAATTACCAAATGTTTCTAAAAAAACACTTTTTAAAGTATCTCAAGAAGTGTTTATTCACGATCAATTTACGCACAATGAAAAATCACCTTCATGTCTCGTGTATGCTTACGATTCAGTATTTAACTATGATCAATTAAAAACAATTATTGCTGAAAATTTAGAACATAAAATCCCAACTTCAATTTATGTTAATAATATTGATAAACCAATTTTGAATTTAATTGACAATCTTAAAATTCAATTAATTGTTATTGGTGGTCAAATTGCAAGTAAGATTGATAAAACAGATATTTTATTTGATTGCATCAATATTACCTTAAAAGCTAAAAAGAACAACACTAAAACAATTTACGAAAACTTACCTAAAAATTTAGATAGTTTTATTGTTAAAAAAGCTGATATTTTAGGCACTTATTCAACCAAATAAATTTGTGCAAAAATTCCACAATTTTTTTAAATTTAAAGTTGAATTAAGATTTTAAAAATTAAATTTTAATAAAATTTAATAACTATAAACTCATTAGGGAGGCAAAAAATGGAATTCTTTAAAAAATTATTTTGTAGAAAAAACAAAGTAGAAGTTCCAGCTAACGTAAGAAAATTAATCGATGCTCTTGGTGGAATCAACAACGTTTTAGCATACAACAACTGTGTTTCTCGTTTAAGATATGATGTTAAAGATATGTCATTAATTAACAAAGATGAACTTATTAACCTTGGGTTCAAATACGTAATTTATTTCGAAGGTCAAAACCACGTTCAAATCGTTTACGGTGTAGGTGTTGAAGAATTTAACAAATTAGTTAAAGATTCAGTGCCAACATTAAAAGCTGAATACGAAAAAGAAATGAAAAAAAACAGACATCAAAAAATTGCACAAGTAGTAGAACAATCTAAAAAAGAGGAAGAAGAAGCAGAAATTCCTAACCTTAGAAGAGTTAAAGCTCCTACAAGTGGAAGAGTAATTACTCTTAAAGAATTAAACGATGGTGTATTTTCAGAAGGAATGGTTGGTGAAGGTGCTGCAATCATTATGGAAGGTGAAGATGTTAATGGATTTATAAACATCGTTGCTCCTTTTGATGGAACAATCACAATGCTTCCAGCTAACAAAAACCAATTCATTTTAAAAGGTGACTTTGGTGCTGAAATCGTTGTATTAATTGGTTTAGATAGCTATAAACTTAACGGAATTGGTTTTAAAGATGCTTTACCATTAAACTCAAAAGTTTTAGCTGGTGAAAAAATTATGTCAGTTAACTTAAGAAAAATGAAAGAAGAAAATCTTGATACTCATTTAGTTATTGCTGCAACAGGTGATTCACAATACAAAAAACTTAAAGATTTAAGACCAGAAGCTTCAATTTCTCACACATTCATGAAACTTGAAAAAATCTAATAAGTAAAAAATCAAACTTGCCCTTTCTAGGCAAGTTTTTCTTATTTTTAAGCGTTATTTAAGCTGAAGAACCATTGAAGTAGGAATATGCTCACTCATTGACCTAAACTCTTTTGGAACAGTGATTGCATCATATAAATAAACATTTCCCATATTTTGTAAAGCAAAAGAATTTAAGTCTCATTCATATTTTTCTTCTCATTTTGGCTCAGCAGTGCTTCCTCAAGAATCTCCACTATCATCATCATAAATTAAATATCTTTTTAGAACTGTAGTAGGTACTTTTCTATCATGAGTGGCTTCATATCATCAGTCCGCAAAGATATATTCAATATCTGGCATTGGTTTTCTTTCAAATAATGATAAAGTAAATGAAGTAGGTTTATCATTTCCTGCTCTATTTGTAATATAAAGAGGTAATGCATAAGTTTTAAAGATAATTTTGCTTTCATCTCTAGAAACTTTAATAATTGGTTGTCATTTAATTTCAATTTCACTTTCTCTAAAGTGGAAAGTAGAGCTTTTTTCACTTGCAACAAGTTGCTTTACGCGATAAGTTTTTATAAATTGATTACTTTCATCTTCATTAAACAATCTTATGTTATTTTCAATTTCGCTAAGAGTCATATTTTTATGTTCGATCCCTGCAAATAATAATGTAAAGTGTTCTTTTCCAGTTAGTTCGCTTTCGAAAGAAAAATCAGTTCTGTTAATTAAGTACTTATCAATTGTTCTATCAATTCTGCTTTCTACTTCTCTAAGTTCAACCCTTAGTCTCTCAATATCATCTTCATCAGCATATTCTAATTCTAGATCTTGAATCCCTTCTAATAATTCAAATTTTCTTCGTTCAAGCAATGCAATTTTTTGATCTATATCTACTTTAGTTTTAAATCCGTCCTTTTTAAGCACAAATTCAGCAAAATAAGTTGTTGGATTAAGAGTTTTATCTTTTTCTTTATATGCCCTTAAGATTTTACTCATATTTCATTGGCCATCTTTACTAAAATACATATCAAAAGCAAGGGCATCACTATCAATTGAATCAAAACCGTGGAGAATTTTTCTAAAATGTGTATTATATCTATTTTTTACCATCCCTTGTCATATATGCCCTTCAGGATAGAAAGTGCTTCTTGTTGAAGAAAGAAGTGATGAATTAGAAATTTCTCTTACATTTAATTTATTTCACATTTTTTCAAGCTCAATGCTTTTTGTTTTCTCAATTTCTAATTCATTTTCTAATCTAGCAATTGAAAGTTCTTTACTTTTAATTATTTTATTTAACTTATCAATTAATGAACCTTCAAGCGCATTTTCACCACTAATACCGACATCGAAAGTAGGGTCATCACTTCCAGTTAACTTTTTAAGTTTTCTTTTGATTTCTAAAATCGTTGATTGCGCTTCGTCATTATTGTTATTAGCGTGTTTTAATTTAGTTTTTAAATCAGAAATTTCACTAAGATAAGCTGCTAATAATTGATTGAGTTTTCTAATACTTTCATCTTTTTCAGCACCTGATTTTTCTAGTAAAATATTTTTCGATTTAAGTTCATTTATATTTTTTTCATTTTGTTTTTTAACGTCGTTTAAATGCTTAATTTCAGCTTTATTAGCTGATATTTCGCTAGTCAAACTAACTTTTTCTTTTTCTAATTTTTTTATATCTAATGCCTTATTTTTCAGCTCACTATTTTTGTTCAAAAGTTCACTTTCTTTACTATTTAATAAATTAGTTTTTTCTTCGATTTGTTTTCTTAATTTATAAACTAAAGAATTTTCAAGCGCATTTTCTCCATTTTCACCAGCGACAAAGGTTGTTTCTGAATTCCCAACATACTCGTTTAATTTGCTTTTATTAATAGCAATAATGTTTTCTAAATTAACTATCTTGCTTCTTAATTTATAAACTAATCCTCCTTCTGCATTTTCACCATTTTCGCCAAAATCACGAGTTGGATGATATTTTTCACCTGTTATTTCTTCAATTTTGTTAATTAAAACATTTAAGTATTTTCTTAATTTTTCATCTCTTTCATTATTTAACTCTATTATCTTTGTTAAACTTTCATTTAACACTTTTGTGTTATTTATAATTGCGTTTTTTATTAAGTTAACAAGTTTAAGATGCTTTTTAAAGTATGAATTATTACTATTTACTTCAGAAATTAAAGCTTCTTTATATTCATTGCTTTCAAAATTAAAAAACTTATCAAGAAGAGCTTTATCTTCAAAATCTAAACTATTTCAAGCTACATAGCTTGAAGAAATTAATAATTCTTTACTTTCATCAATAATGATTTTTTCACCATTTATTAAGGTTAAATATGCATCTTTTGGTAATGAATACTTGATAATTTCAGCTAAATCTAGGTTGTTTGGATCTAGATTTTCATTAATATTAGTAAAGAGACTATTTACAAAATTATTATTGCTATCTTTTAATTTATCTATTTCTAAAAGCAATTCATTAATTGTGCTTCGATAGTCTACAAAGAAATTCACTAACATCTCTTTATTTAACTTAAGTTCTGAATTTAAATTAGAAATTTTGGCCTCATTTTCTTTAATTGTATTTTCATGCTGCACAATTTTTGCTTTCAAATTAGAAATGTTGCTATTTAAAGAAATAATTTGAGTTTCTTTTTCTTTGATAATATTCATTTTCTTTTCGTTTTCACCTTGTAAATGCGAAATTTCTAAATTTAATTTGTCCATCTTTTGTTTATTGATTGCAATAATGTTTTCAATTTCATTTAAAAGACGGACATTTTCTTTTTCAACATTTTTGAGTTTAAGTTTTAAACTTTCATAATCTTGTTTTAAAGTTTTTAAGTCTTTTTCAAGGCGTGAAATTTTAGCTTCTTTTTCTCTAATTGTGCTTTTTAAACTAGAAATTTCAGCTTTTAAGTTTCCAACAATTGAACTTTCAGAAGCATTTTCTCCATTAGCACTTGGATAAAAATCTTCATTTGAATTACCAACTAATGCTACAAGTTTCGATTTAGCTGTGATTAACTTCTCCTTTTCAGTAGCAATATTAGAGCTTAAAGCTTCAATTTGCCTATTTTTGTGATCCAAATCATTTTTAAGTAAGTTAATTTCATTTTTTCTTTTAGCTACTTGTCAATTCAAAGTTTCAATTTTCTTTTCGTTATTTTTGATTTCTTCTACATTTGCACAATGAGTAACCACAAAAGGTGTTATTAATAAACTAATAACACTAACACCAAGTAATACTCAAAGTAAATTTCTTTTGCGTTTTTTGTTAGTAGCTTCATATCTTCTTCCGAAAAGAAACGAACTATTTTCGTTTTTGATTAACATTTTTCATTTTCCTCCTCCGTTATTCATATAAAAATAATTGTTAGATGGAGAAATAATTAACTTTTGTACCTTTTTGTTTAGCTAAATTTTTGTTTTTGAATATTTATAAACGATATTGCGACAATTTTGTAAAATATAAATACACATTCGAGGTAAAGAAATGTTTTATAAATATTACAAAAAAAGTGGTGTATATACCAATTCTGAAGTAAGGAAACTTGGGAGAAGCTTAGGTGCTAAAAAAGTGGGTCATTCCGGAATTTTAGACCCATTAGCACAAGGATTAGTTTTAGTAGCTACTGATGCAGATACAAGACTTTTAGAGTTTATTAACTTCAAAAATAAAAAGTATATTGCAAAATGCAAATTTGGCTATTTTTCAGATACTTTAGATACAGATGCAGAGCAAATTTATAAGTTAGAAAACCCTGCGCTAATAACTAAGGAAAATCTTTTAATTGCTCTTGAAAAAATCAAGCAGCTTAAAGAACAATTACCCCCAAAATATAGTGCTAAAAAAATTAACGGGGTTAGAGCTTACGTATATGCAAGGGAAAATAAGGAAGTAGAGCTTAAAATGCAAAAAATAGAAATATTAGATGCTTCGCTTATTGAATTTGATGCCCAAAAACAAGAAGCTACCTTTGCTTTTGATGTTTCTGAAGGAACTTATATTCGCTCGCTTTTAAGAGATATTGCAAATCTTTGCAATACCGAAATGGTAATGAGCTATCTTAAAAGAGATGCAGTTGGTTTAGTTAAGTTAGAAAAGTTAGAACCTGAACAATATAGCGAAATTTCTTATGATTTAATTTTTGATTTAAGCAAGTTTGCTTTAAATGAAAAGCAAGTTCTTGATTTATCTTTTGGTAGGGAAATTAAGGCATTTTCAGCTAATATGACAAACTTAGAAAAGGTTTTATTAATTAACAAAAGCACCAATTTAATTTGTGCCGTTGGTGAATTTAAAAACGGTAGAATTTACCCGAAAAAAGTATTTCCTGAGAGGTTATTATGAAAAAAATAAAAGATATAGTAAAAATTGCAGCTTTCGATGTTGATGGTACATTATTACCAAATGGACATATGCGTTTTTCTAATAACATTAGAAAAATGTTCCAAGAATTAAGAGAGCATAAAATTATTTCTGTGCTTGCTACAGCTAGAGAATTTGCAACTATTGGTGATTTTTTAGAACAATTAAACCCAGATTATTTCATCGGAGCAAATGGAACTTTTATTTGAGATGTTCAAAACAAAGAATTTGTGTATAAAAAAACCTTGATTAAAGATGAAGTTATTCAACTTTATCACTTAATTCAAGATGATGTCAGAGGGTTTTCAATTACCGATTTTAACAAGGTTTATAAATCACCTAATGTCAATTTAAATTCATGATTTATTCGTCCATTTAAAGATAATTACCACGACTTTGATGAAGAAGTTTTAGGTACAGATGATTTATATGTAATTACTTTAAATACAGAACACCCAAATGAAGTAAGCGAAAAAATTAACAAAATCATTCAAGAAAATAACTTCCAAATGGAAGTATCTGCCATTTGAAGTAAGGGTATTTTTGTTGGACCAATTGCAATTAACAAAAGTAATGCTCTTTCATATTTGACAAACAAATTAGGTTTATCTCTTGATAATTTAATAGCTTTTGGGGATAGTGAAAATGACTATGAAATGCTTAAAGATGCATTTTATGGTGTTGCAATGGAATGTGCAAAACAACCAATTAAAGAAGTAGCTAAAGATATTGCTCTTGATTGTGAATATGATGGTACTTACTTAAAACTTAAGGAACTTGAAATTATCTAAAAATGAACGATTTAATAATTTACCAATTTCAAGATTTTGTTCCGCAAAAAGATGATATTTTCATTCTTGGTTCCTTTGAATCTTTTCATTTAGGCCACTATAATCTATATAAAAAAGCTTTAGAACAAAAAAAAGATAACCAAAGAATCATCTTAGTGACATTTAATAATGAAATTGGAATGCCTAAATTTAATGGTGAAATTTTCACTGATAATAATTACAAATACAAAAGTTTATCTGACTTAAAATTTGATGCTATTGTGGAACTTAATTTTCAAAAAATCTCACAACTTAATGGTGAAAACTTTATTTATGCACTTACACAAAATTTACCTTGCACCATAATTACAGGTAAGGACTTTAAATTTGGAAAAAATGCTTCAAGTAATTGCAATGACATTTCTTGCTATAATTTAGATTCAAAAGTTGAAATTGTCGATTTATTAAAAGTTAATGGTGTTAAAATTAGTTCCAAATTAATTAAAGAATTAATTCAATATGGAAATATTGAAGATAGCAATAAATTATTAGTTTTTAACTATGGATTTTCAGCAGTAATTAACCAAAAAATGGAGCTAAAAATTTCTGAAAACCTAGTGAGAATGCATCCTGGTATTTATGGAGCTTCACTGCTTTTTGATAATGGTGTTGGCATATACGGAATAATTCATGTTAAAATGGATCGTAGCTACCATTTCATTTCTTTCGATCCTAAATTTAAGATTGAAAATGATACAAATATCTTAATTCAAGTCTTTAAAGAATTTAGAATTATTTCAAATAGTCAGTTAGATAATGTTAATGAAAAAGACTTTTTAAGCATCAAATCTTTTTTCATTAATCTAATCCAAAACTCAAATTAAAATGATATAATACAAAAGCTATTATGATAGCACTAATAAAACATAAATTTTATACTTAGTTTAATGTTCAAATTAAGCTCGGTTTAAAACATAATTTAACTAAAGGAGATAATTATGGTTTCTAAAGCTCGTAAAGCAGAACTTGTTGCTAAATATGGAAAAAATGCAAAAGATACAGGGAACGCTTTTGTTCAAATTGCTATTTTAACAGAAGATATTGAATCTTTAAAATCACACTTTGCAGTAAATCCTAAAGACTTCCACTCACGTAGAGGTTTCTTAGCAAAAATTTCACAACGTAAAGTTTTACTTAAACACTTGAAAGAAACAAACCTTGAAGAATACAACAAGTGTTTAGAAGCTCTTAACTTACGTAAATAATATTTGAAAATATATCTTTGGTTTTCTCTTGTAAAGTGGAAAAACAAAGATATATTTTTTATTTTGTAAACTTTCCAGTTATATTCAATTTTTACTTATATTAATACTGGAGGGATAATTAATGGATGAAAACAAAGAACTTATAAAAAATGCTCTAAATGAAGTGTCTAAAAAATTTGGAAAAGAAGCAATTATGCTAATGGGTGATTCAAAGGTTTTAGATATTGAAACTTTCTCTAGTGGCAGTTATGCCTTAGATAAAGCGCTAGGAATTAACGGAATACCAAAAGGAAGAATTATTGAGATTTATGGACCTGAAAGTTGTGGAAAGACAACTTTATCACTCCATTGCATAGCTGAAGTGCAAAAACTAGGAAAAATAGCAGCTTTTATTGATGCTGAGCATTCAATAGACCCAATTTATGCTAAAAACATAGGTGTAGATATTGATAATTTAATTTTAAGTCAACCAGATTCAGGTGAGCAAGCACTTGAAATTGTTGATATGCTCGCTAAAAGTGGTTACATTGATTTAATAGTAGTTGATAGCGTGGCTGCTTTAGTTCCTGAAGCTGAACTTCAGGGAGAAATGAAAGATCAACAAATTGGACTTCAAGCTCGCCTTATGTCTAAGGCACTTAGAAAAATCACTGCTAGTTTAAACAAGAATAATACAACTGTAATTTTTATTAACCAAATTAGAGAAAAAGTTGGTGTAATTTTCGGTAATCCTGAAACCACTACAGGTGGAAGGGCTTTAAAATTTTATTCAAGCATTCGGATTGAAGTGAGAAAAGGTACTGTTTTAGCTGACGGAAAAGAATTTGTTGGAAATGAGGTTAGATTCAAAGTTGTTAAAAACAAATTATCTGCACCTTATAAAACAGCTCAAAGCGAAATTGTTTTTGCAAAAGGAATTGATCGAATTGGGGAATTAGCAGATTTAGGTACTGAAATAGGAGTTTTTGCTAAAAAAGGTGCTTGATATAGTTACAATAATCAAAACATTGCGCAAGGAAGAAAATCTTTAAAAGAATATATCTTAAATAATGAACAAATTCAGAAAGAAATTTTAGAAAAACTTAATCAAAATTAATTAATATATTAAACATTTGTTCTTAACATATATAATATAAACATGAAGAAACTCAACGTACTTTTTATCGGTGATATTTTCGGTGAACCAGGAGTTGTAACCGTTGAAAAAGTATTACCAAAAATAATTAAAGAAAATAATATTGACTTTGTAATCGCACAAGGTGAAAACGTGACCGGTAGAAAGGGTCTTGACAATCAAGATTATCTTAGACTTAAAAATATAGGTGTAAATGCAATTACAATGGGGAATCATGTTTGAGCTAATCCTGATATTTACAATTTTATTGAAAATTCAGATGTTATTAGACCTTTAAACATACCAATTGATTACCCAGGGGTAGGAAGCAAAACTTTTGATGTTAAAGGATTTAAATTGCAAGTAATTTCTTTAATGGGGATTACTTTTAACACTTTGATGTCACCTTGAAATGAAGAAGAAGCTTTAAACTTTTTCGATAGTATCGATATTCTTTTAGATAGTATAGAAAATGTAGATTTTCGTTTTGTAGACTTTCACGCTGAAACTACAAGCGAAAAAAATGTTCTTGGTTTATATTTAGACGGTAAAGTAAATGCAGTTTGTGGTACACATACGCATGTTCAAACAAATGATTATCGAACATTACCAAATGGAACTGCTTACATTAGTGATGCTGGAATGTGCGGGCCACAAAATGCTGCAATTGGTGCTAACTATGAACAAGTGTATAAAAAAATGCGTTACGGAAGCAAAGAAAAATTTGAAGTTAGTCCAAATAACACTCAATTTAACGCAGTAATTATTGAAATGAGTGAAAATAAAAATAAAATATCGCCAATAAGAATTGATGATATTAAGTTTTAATTAAAAAGCAAAAAACTAAATCTCTTTTAATCGATTTTAATTTAAATTGTGATGGAGTGATCCGAAACACAATAAAAGGAATGGTTATAAGCCAGGCTTTTTATTGTGTTTTTATTTCTTTGTTTTTTGCTTTGATAGGTTTTTACTTTATAAGCATTTATGAATTTTTGTACTACTTTTTTATAATTTAAATGTCGAAATCATAAGAGAAATTGATAGGAAAGATAAAGTGGAATAAAAAAGATTTGATGGACCAGTTTGAATACAAGCTAAACAAGTTAGTAAATATTTTGAAGACAATATCATGGCTTCCTTCACCATTAGAGAACCTGATAAAATTGAACATAAGATTATTTACAATTATCCATTTACAATGTTTGAAGAACTTGCTACTAATGCTATTTTACATAAAGAATATGATACACCTGAATATGTAGGGATATATATTTATAATGATAGAATTTATTTTGTAAATCACAACAGACCTCTTCCGCCTGTAACTATTGAAGCCCTAAATAAGGAAATTAAAGATATGTTTTTGAAATTAAATTTAATAGAGTCTTATGGTTAAGGTATAAGAAGAGCAAAAGACGCTCTATTTAAAAATTCTTATCCTGAACTCAAATTTTATCCCGACAATGAAAATGACAATTACACCAATGCAGTTATGACCATAAATTCGGAATTTTTGAAAGACTTTACCATTAGTACTACCAAAGAAACTGATCAAACTACCAAAGAAATCGATGGGACTACCAAAGAAACCACAAAAGAAACTGCTCAAACTACCAAAGAAATCGATGGGACTACCAAAGAAACTTATGAAACTAACGAAGAAATTATTAATATTAAAGAGCAGATATTGCTTCTTATAAAAAACAACCCAAATATTACTGCAAAACAGATAGCAAATGAGTTTAAAGAAATAACAGAAGATGGCGTCTGATATCACTTAAGAAAACTTAAATCTAATGATCTCATTAAAAGAGAGGGTTCTACTAAATCAGATAAATGGGTAGTCACGAAATCGAATAAATAAAATTTATAAATTAACAATAACCTTTAGTTTCAATACATGGATTGCAATTCACATTTCAATGCTAAGGGGTATCAAAAAACACAAAAACCATACCTTTGATCCATACTTTTCTCTTACATTTTGTTGTTGTTGACTTTATAGTTAATACTAAGTCCTAATTTAAGCAATGAAAATTGTCAAAAAGTTAATTTCAATATATAAAAAATCCTGTAAGTAATTACAGGATTTGCTCGATTGTAATTTGCATTGCAACGCGGGGGGGTCAAAAACACAAGAAAAAAAGGCATGGCTACACGCCACGCTTTTTTTCTTGTGTTTTTGTTTCTTTTAAATTTATTAAAATTTTTTTGTGGTGTTTTTGCAAAGGATCCACATAAATGAATTATAAAAGAATTTGTTTCAAAAATAGGGCACAACTAGAACTTTTTTTAAAAGATTATTCGATTTCTTTAGAAAAAATTGCAAAAATTCTTGGTTTTTCAAAATCTACAATATGAAGAGAAATAAAAAATAATTCGACCGAAAATGGGTATATAGCTGAAGAAGCTGAAAACAAATCTAAAATAAGAGAAAAATGAAAAAATCAATTTAAATTGGAATCTGATTTTTATTATTACAAAGACTTCACAAAAGTGTTTTTAGAAAACTTTGACAATACTTATTCAGGGGTAAAAATTACCTGATTCAAAATAAAGAATCATTATGATTTTCCAATACCTACAATAAAAACAATTTACAATTGAATGAATAGCGGGTTATGAGCTTTGACAATAAAAAACAAGCTACGTCCGCGTTATAAAAAAGGTGGAAAAAGAACTGGTGACACAATAACAAGACTTGTAGGTAATAGATATGTTATACCAATAACTTTTAGACCTAAAAATGTTAATGATAGATCTGAATTTGGACACTGAGAAGCTGATTTAATTGTCGGTAAAAAAGGAAAAAGCACTGCACATTTATTAACCTTTGAAGAAAGACAAACTCGTTATGGATTGATAAGGAAAGTACCTGACAAAAATCCGTGAAATGTAGCAAAAGTGTTGTTTGAATTAATCAAAGAAAAAAGACTAAATGTTAAATCTATAACTATTGATAACGGACTTGAATTTAAGTCGTTTTTCATGATTGGTTATAGGTTGCAAATTAAAATTTATAAAGCTGATTCATATGCTTCTTTCCAAAAAGGATCAATTGAAAATTTTAATGGTTTAATAAGAAGAAAATATCCAAAGAAAACGAATTTTAGCAAAATATCCGATGAAGAAATTATGGAAACAGAAAAACAAATAAACAATATGCCAAGAGAAATTCTTGATTATTTTTCAGCTGATGAGTTATTTTTCGATTTGAATTATTATAAAAAACCTTGAGATTCAAAAATACAAGAAATCCAATTATATGATCGTGCTTTTAGAAAAAGAAAGTCCAATACTGAAAGAAACAAATTCTTCAAATGATATAAAAAATAATTCATAAAATTTAAAGAAACACCACAAAAAAACACCATCCCATATGTTGCGTTGGGAGTGGTGTTTTTGTTGCACTGGAGATTACACTCAAGCAAATCCTGTAAGTAATTACAGGATTTTTTTATTATTGTGAATTTCTTCTATTTGCAATTTCTACTAATTTAGCTTTTGTTTTGTCTGTGTAAGTTAATAATTTAGATTTAATAATTGGTGTAATAAATGATACTAATTTATTTTTAATAGCATTTTTAACAAAATTAGGAATTACGAAAGAAGCAGGAATAGCTCTAAAAGTGTAATCTTGAACTAATTCAACGATTTTTGTAGCTAATGTTTGAACTTCATTTTCGCTAAAGTTTAAGATAAATTGAGTTTTTAAGACTTTTAATAATGCTGAAACTGTTTGATTAGCTAAAACTTGATTAATTTGGTTTTTAGCTTTTTTAATTCATTGGTTATTTGCATTTTTTTCTTCAATTTGTGCAGCTGTTCATGAAGCATCTGCTTTTTTAAGATCAAGTCTTACATTACCTGTTTGAACTCCGTTTGGTGCTTGGAATTTTAAGGTAATTCCTCAGTTAGCTCCATAATCTGGGTCAATTTCAATAATTTGTAAATCATCACTTAATTGAACATTAGCGGTTTGTTTAATGAATTCTTTAATTTTTGCAACTACTGCATTATACTCATTTAATTTGTTTTTCTTTTGAGCATCAGCTAATGTGATTTTGTTGATAAATGGATTTAATCTATTTGTTTTAGCTGCGTCTGTTAAAGGTTTTAATTCACCTTTAAATCATTGTTCTGTTACATAAAAGTTGTTGAAGAAATTTTGGAATTCTTTTTCAAATTCTTTTGCTTCAGTAGCATTTGTCACTTGAACTGGAAGTGATAATTCTCAGTTAGTTGAGAAAAATGGACTATTATCATCTAAAAATGGCTTAACTAATTCAAGATATTCATCTTTTGTTAAAGTTACTGCTTTAGGTGTTTGAGGTAAATGGAAACTTCCAATATTTAATTGTGTGTTTAACTTTATTTTTTTAATTTCTGCACCTTGAGATTCAAATTCTCTTAGTTTTGTTTCATATTCTCTTAATTGACTTGATGCAGTTTTTAAATCAGCTACATTAGCAATATTTAACGAATAATTTACTGTAAAAGTATCATTAACTGGTCTTTTTGGTTCTTCTTGTGTGTTTGAAGAGTCAGCTGAAGGTTTAGTATTGCCATTAGCATTAGTATTACCACATGAAAGTAAAATTAACGGTGATGCTGTGGTAGTTAAAACTAACCCAAAACTAGTAAGAAATTTCTTATTAAATAATTTCATTTATTGCTCCTTTTTTAAGTGTCTAATAAAATTTTACTCAAAAAAAAAGGAGCACAAAATTCAAATAAGTAAGAAATTTGCATAAAAAACAATTTTTGCAAACTGTTTTTCCAAAGGTAATAAATAAAAGAAATTATTAGCTTTTTAAAATAAAATTTATTGATTCAAAAAAGTCTTTTTCTTTTTCGAATCAAGGACTATGTCCGGCATTTTCAAAAACAATTGTTTTAGTATCTGCATTAAGAGAATGATAGTAATTACTGATGTTTTCTGTATCTATAATCCCATCATGATCACCATATAATAAATATAAATTTCCTTTATAATTTGCAATTCCTTCATCGATTTTATCCATATTTTCTAAGTTAGGAAGCGAGTGTCCTAGCTCATAAATATAGTCTAATTTTTCTTGATTATTCTTAAAATAATTCTCAAGCATTTGCATATATTCTGGATTTTTTAGGACTATATTTGGGTCATAATAACATAAAGCAGCTAATTTTTCATATTCTTTAATATTACGTGGGAAAAAACTTTCTTTAAATACTTCAGTTTTCACAAGTCCCGATCTACTCATTGGGCCAACTAAAATGATGTTTTTGATAATATCTCCGAATTTTTTCACTAGCATCATTGCAAGCCCACCACCCATTGAATGCCCAATAATAGTTAAATTATTAAGATTATTGCTTGAAATATAAAATTCTAAAACTTCTAAAATATAATCCATATTCATTGTTGATTTTGAACTGGTACTATTACCATGAAAAGGTGCGTTTAGAGCATGAATATTATGCGAATCAATATAATCATAAAATTTGTGATAGTAGTCAAAATCTGCGCTAAAACCATGAATAATTAAAATGTTTTCTTTTGCGTTATTATCTATTTTTAAATATTCGATTTGGCAATCTTGATACTTGAAAAAGTTTATTTGTTTCATAAGTAAATTTTACTTTATATTAAATAAAAAATGAAATATGGATTACCATATTTCATAATTATTAAGGGTTAAAATTACATTCTAATATTTCCAGCAGTTCTTGGATAAGGAATAACATCACGGATGTTTTCAATACCTGTTACGTACATTACAAGACGTTCAAAACCAACTCCGAATCCAGCTGATGCAGCATGACCAAAACGACGAAGGTCAAGGTATCATTGTAAGTCTTTTTCATCGATTCCAAGTTCTTGAACTCTTTTTAATAATTTGTCATAATCACTTTCTCTTTGGCTTCCACCTACCATTTCACCAACTCCTGGCACTAAAAGGTCAAAAGCAGCTACTGTTTTACCATCTTCATTTTGGTGCATGTAGAAAGCTTTAAAATCTTTAGGGAAGTTAATAACCGCAACTGGAGCTTTAAAGTATTCATCTGTTAAGTATCTTTCGTGTTCTGAACCAAGATCTAAACCAAAGTGAATGTTTTTATCTTCAAAGCGTTCTTTTACTTTATCTAAAATTTCTAAAGCTTCTTTGTAATCGACAATTTTAAGAGGGCTTTCAACAAATTTTTCTAATCTTTCGATAATTCCATTTTGTAATGTTTCTTGGATGTATTCCAGTTCAAATTTGTTTTTGTGTAATACATTTCTTACAACTACTTTAATTAAGTTGTGAGCGAGTTTGATTGCATCATGTAAATCATAAAAAGCAACTTCTGGTTCAATCATTCAAAATTCTGCAAGGTGACGTTTTGTGTTTGAGTTTTCTGCCCTAAATGTAGGTGCAAAAGTATAAATTTTGTTCATTCCAATAGCGTAACTTTCACCATGAAGTTGTCCTGTTACACCTAATGTTGCTTTGTTTCCTTTTCCAAAGAATCCATCTTTTGAGCCATCACTAACGTTAAATGTTTCACCAGCTCCTTCACCATCATTTGAAGTAATAATAGGGCTATTCATGTAGTAAAAGTCTCTAGAAGCAAAGTATTTATGAACTTCTTGAGCAAGGGTTGAACGGATAAGCATAATTGCTTTGATTAAACTTGTACGGTGACGCATATGAGGTAATTCTCTTAATACGTCCATTTTCATTTCTTGGTTTTGAATTGGATAATCTTCATCAACATTTTTGTAGCTGACGATTTCTGAAGCTTGAAGTTCAATTGGTTGCTTTGCTTCAGGTGTTGAATGAAGAGTTCCTTTAACAACTAAAGCAGCACCTGTTCTTAATGAATCTACTAATTCAAGGTCAAATGTTTCTGATTTAAAAACAATTTGAATGTTTTTAACTGTAGAACCGTCGTTTAATGAAACAAAACGAATTTTTTTGTTTCCTCTGTTTGAAGAAACTCATCCTTGTAATGTTACTTCTCAACCATCATAAAAATCTGGTTTTAATAAATATTTTTTTATTGAATGCATTTTTTCTCCTATTTTTTAATCTTCTTGTTGTTCTTCTTTTTTATTTAAAGCAATAAAAAGTTCATCAAGTTGTTCTTGTGTAACTGAAGATGGAGCTTCAGTGAACACATCATCATTTTTTGCGTTTTTAGGGAATGGAATAACATCTCTAATTGTTTTTTGTTTAGCTAAAATCATAATTAAACGATCCATACCAAGACCGATTCCGCAATGTGGAGGTACTCCGTATTCGAAAGCTTTTAAGAAGAAACCAAAACGAGATTTTTGT
This sequence comes from Mycoplasmopsis gallinacea, assembly GCF_012220205.1. Taxonomy (NCBI): domain Bacteria; kingdom Bacillati; phylum Mycoplasmatota; order Mycoplasmoidales; family Metamycoplasmataceae; genus Mycoplasmopsis; species Mycoplasmopsis gallinacea. The sequence goes on from NZ_CP047225.1 coordinate 1,087,984, forward strand.
TCTTCTTTTGAAATTCCAATTAAATCGAACATTTTTTCTTGTGTTTTTTGGTCATAAATTCTAGCACTTCCTGAACCTAATTCAAATCCATTAAGCACAAGGTCATAACTTTTAGCTCTAATTTTATCCATTGGAAGTTTATCTAAATCTTCAAGATCATGATCGAATTGAGTAAATGGGTGGTGTGCTGCAGCTCAAGTATTTGTTTCTTCATCGTGTTCAAACATCGGTCAATCAACAATTCATGAGAAGTTATATTCTTCTCTAGCTCAGTTAAATCAACTATTAAGTTCTACCCGAAGAGCACCAAGAGCTTGTGAAGCATTTTCGTATTTATCACAGCAGAAAAATACAGTTCCATTTTGAATGTTTTTATCTTTAATAAATGCATTTACTTCATCAGCAACTTTAGAAGCAAAGTTTGAATGAGCCACTGCTCCATTTTCAATAACAAAGTAGAATAAAGCTTTTACTTTGTTTTTCTTAGCGATTTCTTCAAGTTTTTTGAAATCTTTCTTAGAAATTACTTCTTCAATTTGTAAGTATCTCTTGCTTGGAGCATCTTTAATTATGTTAAATTCAGTTGAATTACAGAAAGAAGGTTCATCTTTAATTTTTACTTCGTATCTTAAATCCGGCTTGTCTGAACCATAATCACGAATACAGTCATCAAATTTAAGCCTTTGGAATGGAATCTGAATATCGACGTTCATAACTTTTTTCATAAAGTGCTTGAACATCTCTTCAATTTTACTTTGGAATACTTCCACGTCCATAAAACTTACTTCCATATCGAGTTGGGTAAATTCAGGTTGACGATCTTTTCTTGAATCTTCGTCTCTAAAACAACGAGCAAATTGATAGTATCTTTCAAAACCAGAAATCATTAAAAGTTGTTTGAAAAGTTGTGGAGATTGTGGAAGAGCAAAAAATGAATTATATTTACGTGTTGGAACTAAAAAGTCTCTGGCACCTTCTGGTGTAGCTTTTGATAAAATTGGCGTTTCCAGTTCATTAAAATCTTGACTTTGTAAGTATTCACGCATTGCAAAGTAAACTTTATTTTTAAGCAAAATAGTTTCTTGCATAATTGGACGACGTAAATCTAAAAATCTATATTTTAGTCTAAGTTCTTCTTTAACATCAATATCATCTCTAATTGGGAACGGAAGTTCATTAGCTGTTGAGAAAATTTTGTATAATGAGACGATAACTTCAATTTGACCAGTTTCGATTTTATCATTTGGGTCTTTTCTAGCAACAACAGTTCCTTTAACTTCTAAAACTGTTTCTTTTGGAAAATTAATTGGTTCATTAAAAACAAGTTGAGTAATTCCGAATCTATCTCTTAAATCCACAAAATTAATTTCACCAAAACGACGTTTATTTGCTACTCATCCATAAAGAGTAACTTCATTACCAACATCACTTAAACGTAGTTGATTGTTTTTGATTAATTTATTCATATTTATCCTTTTTATTCTAATTCACCTTGTAATTTTTGGTATTCTTCTTCAAAAATCTCACTTAAGTGTTCTAACATATCCTCTTCAAATTCAAGAGTTTGTGGATCAATAAATTCATTGTGAATGTTTGAATTTTTGTTTTGAAGATCTTTAACATAAATAAGACCTTCTTGATTATCAGTAATTAAAAAGCGAGCATTAACTTTGTTTGCACGATCAAGCACTTTTTTAGACTTAACAAGATCATATTCAAAATAAAAGCGTAATCATCCAAATTCTTGTCTTAAAGCATCTAAAATAATGAAGAAGTTTCTAAGAGCAAGCTTATCATTTGAAAAAGCAACATACACAAAGTAATCTTCAGTAGCTTTTTTACTTTGCTCTTGAATTGAGTTGTTATTGTCATATAAAATTGAAAGTAAGCGATCAATTCCAAGTCCAAATCCGACACTTGAAAGCTCTGGACCGCCAAGTTGATTGATTAATCTTGAGTATCTTCCACCACCAATTACAGCGTTTTGGCTTCCTGCGTTTTTATCAATAGCGATAAACTCAAAAACAATTTCATCATAATAATCAAGCCCACGCACTAATTTATTTGACACAACATACTTAATATCTTTTTCATCTAAGATTGCAAGTAAGTCATTAAAGTATTGTCTTGAAGCTTCTGAAAGGTAATCTTTAAGTTGTGGTACATTTTGCATAAATGGTTTTTGTGAATCTTCTTTATCATCTAAGATTCTTAAGCAATTTCCTTGGTCAAAACGTTTTTTAGAAGTTTCGCTAAGCTCATTGTAAAAATCTTTAAAGTATTCTTGTAATGCTTGCTGGTATTTTCTTCTGCTTTCTTCATCACCTACACTATTAATTTCTAATCTAAAGTTTTTAAGTTCTACTTCATTTAAAATTAAATTTCCAAGCGCAATAACATCAGCATCTTTGTAAGGATTTTTATCACCTACAAATTCCACTCCTAGTTGATCAAATTGTCTATATCTACCTTTTTGAGGTTGCTCATAACGGAACATAGGCCCATAGTAATAGAATTTTTGGTGCATATTATTAGCAAATCATTTATTTTCTACATAAGCACGCACAAATGAAGCAGTCCCTTCAGGTCTTAGGGTAATTTCACGATTTCCTTTATCCACAAAATCGTACATTTCTTTATTAACTAAATCACTTCCTTCAACACTTCTTTTGAAAAGTTCTGAATGCTCGATAATAGGTGTTTCCACTCTTTGAAAACCGTATTCATTAAGGATATCTTTAATTAAATTTAAATTATAGTCTTTGAAAGTTGTTTCGCAAATGTTTAAGTCTCTAGTTCCTTTTACTTTAGAAAACATTTTATCTCCTTGATTTTAACTATTTTAAATAGTTATATATAGTTTTTAAATTATATTAAATTATTTATCTTTTAATCAAAACTTTTACTTTGTTTTTGAGCGAATTAATGAGTTTTTTAAATTGATAAATTGCAATGGCTTTTCTTTGGAATTTTTCTTGGTGCACTTCACATTTTACAAACACTTTTTTCTCATAATAATCGTATTTTAAATACACTTTTCCAACGCATTCATTAGATGAAATTTCAAGAGCTAACAGGTGATCAAATCTAGCTGAAGCATAATCATTTTTAATAATTTTATCGATTTGAAATTCTTTTGACAGTTTCTCACCAATGGCAAAAAAATCATATACATTTTCTTTTAGATGTTCTGGATCTGGAGCTGAAATTCTTAATGTTTTGACCTTATATTCTGAACCAAATTCAAGCATTTTTTTGTACTTGTAATTAAAAATGGTATTGCTATTTTTATAAATATAAAAAAGATGAATAAAATTAAGCAAGAAACTAAGATTGCTTTCTTGAAAAAGATTAAAGCGGTTGTGTGAAAATGAAGTTCCATCACTTCCGAAAATGATATTAGAATTATCTTTAATTTCATTTTCGTATAGCGCTTCAAAACGGTATCCTTTAACTAAATTAGTAACTAAAAAACCACTATCAATTGGGATAAAAAGTTTCTTACTTTTGTTTTTAAGGCTATCTTTTCAATTTAAAAAGAAAAAGTTTAAGTAAAAGTAAATAATTTGATCAGTTGTTAATTTAACTAACTTGTTTTGGTACTTAGCATAAATTGAGATTTTATTTTGCTTATTAATGGTAAAAACCATATCATATCTAAATTTTGATTGCAAAATTCGGTTAAAAAATAATGAACCTCGAGTGATTTTATTATGAAGGAATGGATTTAACTTAGTGTGCTTAATATTGAAATTAGTTAGCAGTGAAGATATGAAAAAATTAGTGTTTGAATCTTCAATAATAGTTGCTACATTTAAGGTTTCATTAAGGTATAAATTGTTCTTTTCTTCAAGAAAATTGAAATCATTTACAATTTCTTTCAAAATTTTATCAGTGTTAATTTCAAACACTTCTTCGTTTTGAATAAATTCAAAAGAGTGTTTTTCATTAATTAAGTATCTTAAAATTTGTTGATAGTCTTTCTGGTTAATTTCTTTACCATCTTCATAAAGTTTAACAACATAAAGATCCCTAAAAGCATTGTAAGTTATAGTAATTGCAATTGGGATTTGACTTTCTCTGATGCTATAAAGAGTAATTAATTCATCAATAGTTACATAGTTAGGTTTGTAAACAAAAAAGTCTTTACTTTTTAAAAAGAAAATGGTGTTTTTTTCAATATTTTTATCAATTCTCTTATCAAAAAATAAAAAGATCTTCTTATCTTTTTTGACTCTATTTTTAACAAGCATTGTGTTTACTAAAGATAAAACAACATAAAGGTTAATTGAAGAGTAAGAAAGTTGCTCTTCATTTTTTAGCCAAATACCATTATTATTAAAATACGGAAGCTTTCAAAACGCTTCATCTTCAGCTGCTAAATTTTCCAAATACTCTGTGTTTTTAGGTACAGAAGTTTTGGTAACGTTAAAAGTTTGGATTCACTTAATTATTATGTCTTTTTTATTCATTTCTTACCTTTGTTTAATTATATTAAATAATTAAAGCTTAAAAAATCATTATTAAAAAACTTCACCTTTTGGCGAAGCTTCATTTAGTTTTTCAATAATATGGTATCTAAATAGAACTAAAAATATTGGTGCTGCTAACAAGAATCGAACTTGCAATTTTTGATTACGAGTCAAACGTTTTGCCGATTAAACTATAGCAGCAAATGGTGGAGATGACGGGAGTCGAACCCGTGTCCACACTTAAAGCTCATACACAAATCTACAGTTTATTTCATTTTGTAATTGCAAGCATAAAATGAAAGAAAATTAACTCCTGCAATTTGACAAAAATTCATAACTAACTTGTCAGTTTTAGTTATATATCCTTTAAGACCTACTTTAAGCTAAAGGAGTCACTTAAAGCAACTTGATTGCATTTAATTAAGCAAAAGCAAGATTTGATTGTTGTGAACTCATTAATGCAAATGCATTGAATTCTTTTTCTTTTGATTTTCCGTTTAAGAAAGCCTAGTAGCAATTATAGTCTGCCACACTACTGCATTATGTAAGTCCCTAAATGTGTCGAAACCATTACACCCCCATTTATAGGACTATTGATATAGTTTTAAGGTTTTTTGCAATCTTTTTTGAGCTTCTTCTTTAGCTATTTTTTCTCTCTTGTCGTATTTTTTTAACCCTTTAGCAATAGCTATTTCTACTTTAACTTTAGAAGCATTATTAAAGTAAATTTTAGTAGGTATGATTGTTACTGGTTGAGTTTCTGAAATGAATTTTAACTTTCTAATTTCGCGTTTGTTCATAAGTAATTTACGATCACGAAATTCATCACCTTTAACAAGCATATATTGCTTAAAATAAGCCTCTTTTAAATAAATTTCGTTTTTATAAATTGAACAAAACGCATTTGAAAGATCAATCGAAGAAGCTCTAGCACTTTTTACTTCTCAACCAAGAAGTGAAATACCTGCTTCATAACGTTCTAAAATCTCATAATTATGCGAAACTCTTTTATTATTTGACACTATTTTCATACCTTTTTATTTTATCATTTTTTAAAAAAGGGTATAAAAAAATGAGCTCAACCTGAGTTTTATTAAATATTAAATGAAATGTCAGACCCTAGAGTTTTAAAAATAAAATCTACATCTTAGATAAAATTTTAATTAATAAGGAGTGAATATGAGCGCGTTTAAAATTAGAACACATGAAAAAATGAGTGATTACGAAGAGAGAAAAGCCCACATAATCGCGGGTGTATTAATACTTTAAAATAAAATGACAAACAAAGAACTTGCAAACCTTTATTGCGTCAGTGTCAGAAAAATAATTAGATACAAAAAAGAAATAAAACTGCTTGTCGAAAGTGGTTCATTTACTGTTGCTAACAAAGGTAGAAAAAATGAAAATGCTCTCAAATATAAAGATGAGACTATAAATAAAATTATGCGTGATTATTATGATTTTACGGAAGAGTTTTTTCCTAAAAATGCAACTATTAACACTGCTCTTTTTTCGCTTTATTATCATGAAAAAGTAAAACAAATTTTTAAAATTAGTTATTCATAAGCTTTTAAAAGAGTTAAAAAGCAAGGTTTTCCTAATGTTCAAATGACAAGAAAATATAAAAACGAATCTAAAAAATTAGAAGATTGCTTGAACAAGAAATTGGTGAAAAAACTTCACTTTTCACAAGAATTGGTTCTTTAGAAATAGATGAGCGTGAAAAGAAAAGAAAAAGCGTTTATTAAGCTAAAAATATACATTTAAAATTTGGTGAAAATATTGAATTAGATGCTTGTCAAGAAGTGTTTTTTGGTAATAAAAAAGTCTTCATTTATCACGCAATTGATTCAGCTACAATAATTTACATAAATGTAAAATTTTTGATACATAATAGTCTGCTATCAATTTTTAAAATACTTTTTCTTTTTTAGTATAAAATTTTATTTTAAAAATATAAAAATAAAACCCCAGAAAACGGTAAGTTGGGGCATCAAAAGTTGGTAAAAAGTTTAATTTACTAAGGTATTTCAATACACTTTAGTTGTTTTTGATTTAGCATTAATCGAATTCTTTCACTGTTATATCAAACATAAAATCATCAATGAATGATTTTAATTCATTAAAAGTTATTTTGTAATATCAATTAATTTTAAACATTCTTAAAATAAATAAAAATATGGAACACAAATTCCATATTTTTTATTATGAAAATTAAGAATTATTTTTTACTTTTTTTAACTAAAACACCAATCATTATAGCTGCAAGAGTTGTGCTTAAACCTAAAGCTAAATATCAAAGTCAACTTAATTTTTCTTCAACACCTGCTTTTTCTTTTAATAGTGTTTCAAATAATGATTTTTCTATTTTATTTAATGGGTCGTAATTAAGTTTTAATAATTCTTTAGTTAATTTTTTATTTAAATTGCTTTCTGGTTTATAAGTATCAAAATATGAAGTATTTAAGATGCTATTAGCAAATTCAACAAACTTAGTTTGATTTAATTGTTCTAACTTATTAGTTGCTTCAATAAATTTAGTTTTATCAACATTTTCAAGAGCATCAAAATAACTTATTTCAGCTTCTGCAAAGTTTAGATTATATTGATTCTGGTTTAGAACAAAATTTTTACTTGTATCCAATTTACTATTTAAATTGCTTGATTTAACTGAATTAATTAATTCAGTAATTGAATTAATTTTAGCATTTAAGTCTTGAATTGATTTTTCGGTATCAGGATTTTTAACATCTGAATTATTTCATTGCTCGTTTAATGATTTAAGAAATTTACCTTGCTTAATTAATTCAATCAATTTATTAATGCCATTAATATCTTCGTCATAATTAACTAATTCATCTAAAATGTCTTGAATTTCTTTTGGTAATTCTTTATTATCAACATCTTTTTGATACTCAATAATTTTGGCGTTTAACTTCTCATATAAGTCATTAATTTTCTTAGTTTCATCATCAATTACTTTGAAACTTTGTTTAAGTTTATCTAAAATTTCTTGAGTTTCAGCAAGTGAAGTATTTGCACTATTATAACCATTTGGAGTTTCATTATTAACTAATTTTTTAGCATTAATTAAAGCATTTTCGTAGTTATTACGTTTTTCTTCAGATACTTTATTATAGTAGCTTGAACCTTTAATTTCGTTTTCTTTTGCAATTTCATCTTTTAACTCTTTCATCTTATTATCAAGATTTTGAGCTTGATCTAAAATTGCCGGGTTATCAACCAAGTCATTATTTTTAATTCTGTTAATTAAATCATCTTTCTGACTTTGGTTAAGATTTTCGAGGTTTTCAATAGCTTTAATATGATTGTTTTTATCAGCAATTAATTTATTAAGTTTATCTTGCAATGTAGCTACTTGGCCAGCTTCATCATTATGTTTATCAATGTTATTTACTTGGGCTATTAAATTAGCTTTTTCATTTGGTGATAAAACTTCTGAATTATTAATTTGTTCAATTAAATCATTTTCTAAACCATTTAACTCTTCATATAAGTGCTGTAATGATTTGTCATTATTTGATAATAAATCTTCTAATAATTCATTATCAACACCATTATCTGAATCTGATGTTAATAATTTTTTAGCTTCATCTAATTTATCATCAAATTGTTCTTTATTATCAGCTTTATTGTATTTTGTGTTATTTGGATCAGCAATTGATTTTTCATAGTTTTTGATTAATTTGTCTAAAGCTGCCATTTTTTTACTTAAATTAATTGCATCTTCATAAGCTTTTTGTGCTTCTGCTAAATCAGTTGCATTATTAATTGCTTCTTTAGCTTCAGTTAATTGTTTTGGATTAAGAATATTCGGTAAATCAGGTTGATTTACATTGTTTTCTAATTTATTAAGTAAAGCTTCTTTTTGAGCATCAAAAACAATTTTGCTAAAGTCTTCTGGATTAGTAATTACATTATTTTCATCCAATGTCATTTCTTTATTAATGATCTGATTAATATATTTATCTTTGTTATTTTGATCTAAATCATTATTGTCAATTGCTTTAATTTGATCTACATAAACTTTTTTAGCATCATTAATAATTTGCGCTTGTTCTTTTAATTTTGCAATAGTTTCATCTGTAATTGGATTTTGGTTAAGTTGTTCTTTAAATTTTGCTTTTTCATCTGTGCTTAAATATGGTGCATTATCAACATATTTAAGAGCTTCATCACGATTAATATTGGTATTAGCTAATTTAAGATCATCAATTGCTTTTTGCACTGCATCTAAATTTGCATTGTAATTAAATGTATCATTTGAATCAGTGTTTTCTTTACCATTTTTAATTTTGTTTGCAACATTTAATGCATTATCAAAAGCATCTTTATTATTTTGATCTGCATTTTGATATGCACTTGAATTAGGTACATCTTTAACATTTTCAATTGCTTGTTTTAACTCAAGCATTTTGTTATCTAAAGTAGTTGCATTATTTTCAATGGTTTCTAATTGATCGTTATCGCTTGATTTAATTTGATTAATATATGCATCTTTTTGTTGTTGATTTAAGTTTTCATATGCTTTAATAAGATTAATTGCAGCTTTTTTAACTGCTTCAATTTGAGCAATTTCGTCTTTAATATCGTTTAAAGTTAATTTAGTACCATCATCATTAGCTTTTTCTAAAGTATTAGGATCTAATGAATTAAGTTTATTAATTAAATCTTCTTTTTGTTTTGGAGATAAGTATTCATTATTAGTTACTTCTTGAATTGTTTTTTGAATATCACCATCTAAAGCTTCATATTTGCTTTGAATTTCACCTTTAGTATTAGTTTCTTCATCACCAATTCAATTATCTAAATTATCTGTACCTAAATCGGTAGTATTAGTTTTATCTAATAATTTTTTAGCATCTTCAATCACTTTATCAAAAGCATTTTTAGGAGTTTCGGAAGCATAAGTATATTTATCTAATGGTTTTTTAGCTTCATAGTTTTTAACTATTTCATCTAATTTAGCCATTTTATCATCTAAGGTTTGACCTGCAGCTTTTTGTATTTTTGCATCTTCAAGAGTTGCAGCTTCATTAATTTTGTTAATCACATCAGCTAATTGAGCTTTATTTAAGTGAACAAAATCTTTTTCTACTTCATTAACTAAAACTTGCTTATCTACTTCTAATTCGATTTTATTAACTTTATCGATAGAATCAGTTTCATTGCTATCAATTTTTTCTTTAAGTGCTTGTGCTTGTTCGCTAGTTAATTTATTATTTTGCACTAATTCATCAATTTTAGCTTTTAAATTATTTTTAGCTTCTTGTAAATTGGTTAAGAAACCAGAAATTACAACTCTATTTTCAGTATCTGAATTAATATCAGTTAAATTATCTTTGGTTGACTGCAATACATATTTAACAGTTAATTGACCTGTTTCATCATCAGCAGTAATATCTCTAATAATAATTTTTGCTTTTGAAGTATTTGGATCTTGAATTAAGGTTGTAAAGTATGAATTATCATTATTTGCAAGTACTTCAGCTTTTTTATTAACTAATGAACTTGCTTTGATTTGTGCTTTATCATTTGGTACATAATTAATTGTTTTAGATACTTGATCATTAACAATTAAAGCATTTAATCTTTGTAATTCGGTTTGTAAACCAGTAATTTGTGCAGTTTTATTAACTACATGAATATCAGTTAAATCAGTACGTTTTGAATAAATGTTGTATTGAACGTTTAAAGTACCTGTTCTATCATCAAAACTTGTAATCACAACATCTTTAGCTTGATCGTCATTAGTTGAAACTGGAGTAATATTACTTAAAATAACATCAGATGGACTGATAGTTGATTTATTTTGAATTGCATTTTCTCAACTATAAGTTAATTCATCCAATCTTTGTAATTCAGTTTTGAAACCTTTAATAGTATTGGCATTTTTACTTCTAGTTTGATTAATTTCAACCTCAACTGCTTGTCTTGAATTTGAAACTAAAGTATAACTAACAGTAATTTCACCTTTTCTATCATCTCGACTAACAATTGTCATTGAATTTTCTTTGATTGAAATGTCTTCGGCACTTAATTCACGATTATCGCTTAATTTGACTTGTACCCCAGAAGGAATAACATTTGTTTCATTGTAAAGAGGTAATCATTGTTCTTTACCTGGATAATCAATTACTAAATCAGCAATTAATCTTTCAATTCTATTTTCTTCTTCATCATCATTAGTTACATAACCATCAAAACTTAATAATGGATTTGAAGTGTCAGATTTAATTGTAGGTGCTTGTTCAGGTGCATCATCTCAAGTTCCTGAAATTAAACCATCTGTACCAGTTAATGGTCTTGTAGAAATTAATTTATAACCTAATTGAATTGTTCCAGTTTCATTATTAGCATTTTGAGTATCTAAAATTGTTTCAATTTTAACATTTTCATTTTGCCCGTATTCTGTTAAGGTTGCATTAAAGTCATCAGAAGTTAATTGTGAAGCTTTTTTCTGATCTGTTCCACCTTTTTTAGCTTCATCCTTAGCAGTTATAGTAACTGGTTGATTAGCTTGTTTTGCTAAATCATTTAATCTTTCTAATTCAGTTTTATAACCTGTTAAGGTTGCATATTTATATTCTGATTTAACATCAGATAAACCTGGTTTAGTTGATTTCAATTTGTATTTTACTCTTAATTTGCCAGTAATATCATCATAAGCAATAATTTCTTGGTCACTAAAAGTATGATCAGTATTTGGCTCTACACTTCAAGTTCAATTTTGATCGCTAATTTTAACTTTTGAAGCAAGAATTTGATTTCTATCTGAGTAATCAATTGTATGAGTATAACCATCATCAGTCGCATTTGGATTAAGATTGTCTAATCTTTCTTTTTCAGCTTCTGCCACAGTTTTAAAACCAGGCAATGATCCTGATTTAGTTTCTGTTGATGTAACAGTATTTAGATCATGGCCACTAACCACTCCTCTAGTTGAAACTAAACGATATGTATAATCAATGCTATTAGTTTGATTATTTGAAGTTTTTGAAACAATTTCAACTTTAGCATTTTCTAAATCAGCAACAGCTAAAATTAAATGATCTAATGCTTCTTCAGGTAAATATTGTCTGTAATTTGTACTATCAATACCAGTTAATGAAGCTGTTGCAACTTTATTTTTAAATAATTCATCTAATCTTTGTTGTTCAGTTTTAAAGTTGTTTAAAACAACATTTTGTACATCGGTATTAACATCTTCATAAATGCCACCTTTAGTACTATGAATTACATAAGCAACTGTGATAGTTCCATTTATATCATTTTTATCTGTAATATTTTGAATAATGATTTCAGCATTATTATCTGTTGAATTGATTACAGCATTAATTCCTGAAATTTGTGAACTTGAAGCTAAAATTTGATCGCTATCTGGATAAGTAATTTGTGCATTAGCAACTAACTTAGTTAATCTTGCTTTTTCAGCATCTTGATCAATTTTGTTTTGTTCAGCTTGTGTTCTAAAACCAGTAATTACTAAGTCTTTGTTTTGACTTTCTGGTGCTTCATAATTAGTTACATTTCAATTTGAAATTAATTCATTTTGAGTTTTAGTTGTTACTAATTTTAAGTTTAAAGTATTTTGACCAGTTGAATCATCTGGTTTAATTGAATTAATAAATGCACTAGCTTTATTTGTATTTTGTTTAGTTGCATCATATGAATAGTTAGCTTTATCATTAGCCGGACTAATTGAAGGTAATTGATTATTTTTAGTTCCGTTGAAAGTAATGTCGCCTTCAACTAGGTTATTTAAAATTTCATTTAATCTTTGTGCTTCAGTTTTAAGTCCAGTAATAATAATTTCTTTTGGTTCAGAATAAACATCTTGACCATTTTTATTACTTTTTAATTTATAAGTAAGTTTAATTGCTCCAATTACATCATTGTAACCTGCAATTGTTTTATCAACAACACTAATAGTGTCATCTTTAGGATTTAATTGAATTTGATCTGGGTTGAAGCTTGAAGCCATTTTATTTTTATCGATAACTACATTAAGATCATCATTAGTTTTGGCATCTAAATCAGCTTTTTCACGATCTAAATTACTTTGGAATCCAGACATTGTAGCACTTAAAGTCTTAGAAACTACAGTGTTGTTTTGAATATCACTTCTTGTTGATTTTAAGTGATAATTAAAAGTAATAGTTCCATCCGGATTTTTATTAGTAATTTCATCAATTACAACAATAGCATTATTTTGATTGTTAATATTAGTTAATTGATCATTTAATTGTTCTACTAAATAACCTGAAAGATTTTCTTTAGTAGCTTCATCAACAGTAGTTTTATCTTTAGCTTTTGTGCCACTAAAGTTAAATTCTTTTTGTTTGTTGTCAATTAAATTATTTAATCTTTGTTCTTCTGTTTGAAAACCAGTAATTTCTGCAGTTTTTTCATTAGAAATTACACTTTCATCAACAGTTGATTGTAATTTATATGCAATTTTAATTTTGCCGGTTATATCGTTATAACCAAGATATCTAACACTACCTGGATAAATTTGTGTTCTTTCTGGTAATACTCAAGTAATATCTTCAGTATTATTATCTCTTTTTACAACAGCTGAAGCTTGAATATTTGGTTTTTGACTGGCATCTTTATAATCTGGAGTAGCATTTAAATTATTAACTCTATTTTGTTCATTAGCAAAGCCAGTAATATCATAAGTTTTATTTTGAGTATAAACATTAGTTTTATCACTTGATTTTACTACTCTATAAGTAACAGTTAAAGTTCCAGTGTCATTATTACCGCTAATAGAAATAATTTTAGTTTCTAAACCATTTGCATCAGGTGAAATGCTTTGTTGAGAAACTAAATTTTGTTGAGCAGCTGTAGGATCAATATTTTTATCTGGATAATCAAAAGTAGCAGTATAGTCTTTAATTCTTGCTCTTTCATTATTAATATCAGTTCATTTGTCAACAATTGCTTTAATATTTTTATCCGAACCAATTAAAATTTTGTCAGTAAATGGTTGGTTCGCATCATAACTATCTTTGTAAATAGTAGCACTATCTATTTCTTGTTTAACTTGAGTTTTTTCTGCTTCTGTTAATTCGTTTAATGCTGAAATTTTATTTTTAGCTGTTGTTTTTGCAGTTGCAAAAGCGCTAGCCATTTGATCGTTTATTTTTTTAATAAATTCATTATTTAAACTAAGTGTAACTGTATTTTCATTATAAGTGAAAATCTTGTTTGAACTTAAAGCACTTTGTAAAGCATTTTTGGCACTTGATTTTTGACTTGCGTCTAAATAATTAAATTTATCTATTTCGGTATTAAATTCGTTAATTGCACCATTAAGAGCTTTCGCTTTTTCTATTCATTGTTGAGTAAAAATATCATTATTGGTGTTGTAAAAACTAGTAAGAATATCAGTTGATGCAAAAATATTTTGAATAGTTTTATCAGAAGCATTTGTTAAATTTTTGTCAAATGCATCAAGAGCTGTTAAATCAATTTGATTTGTAGAACTTGCAAATTCAAAAGAACCTAAATTATTAAAGTCATTTTGTGATTGTTTGTAAGTTTCAATTTGTGACTTAACTGAATTTTTGTCATTATTTAATTTATTAACTTTACTTATTAAATCAATAATTGTATTAATTTGCTCATTTGTAGCATTCAAATTAACAAACGGATTTAGTTGGCTTTTTGAATTAAGATTTTTAACTTGAGCTTTAATTGTGTTAATAATAAGGTTTTTAGCTTTATTGTAATTGCCACTATAAGTTGAAGAATTTTGTTCAGTAATTGGATATTCTGCTAATTTTGCAAAATATTTTTCAATTTCAGTTTTACCACTATTTATTACAGCATTGAAAGAATTATTAAGTGCATTGTAAACTGCATCGATTGAAGATTTTAAATTATTATATGATGCACCGCTTGGACTAGAAATTGAATATTCTGTAGAAGTAGTTCTATCAATTGCACCAGATTGAGTATTATATTGACTTGAACGGAAATTAATTTTGTTAATATTTCTTTCTATTGCTGTATCCAAAGCATCTTTTGATGATTGTGAAGCTAAAGCATAAATAATTTTATTAGTTATATTTGCATTATAGCTTGAATCATAAACATCATTACTAAGAGGGAAATCACGAATCTCTTTATATTTTGCTTCAATTGCTTGTTGTTGATTATCAAGAGTATCAATTTTAGCTTTTCATTCAGTTAAGAGAACGCTATCTGAATATTGATTACTTGCAGTAAATCCTGATTCATTATCTAATAATATTTTTAAATAATCTTTTTGCCCTTTATTTAATCATTGTTTAGTATCAACATATCTTTTAGCTAATTCAAGATCAGTATATGTATAAACAATTGGACTAAATTCAATACCATTACTATCAAATCTACTTGATGATAATGGAGTTGATGTTAATGAGCTACCGCTTTTAACTTTTCATTTTTTGACATCTGTACTAGAAATTGTACTTGTTAAACGTAAAGAATTTGTATTATTTACTGCTTTTGTATCTTGATAAATGCTTTTTGTACTAATTGTTTTTTTGTTTCTATTAATTCTATTTTTATCAATGAGATAATTAATATTTGAATTTTCATTTTCAGTAATTCTTAAAGTTGTGCCTGGAAATGCATCACTATTTGGGTTATAAATATCAGAACCAAGTGATGAATCAATAGTTTCTAAAGTATAGAATTTTTTAAGTTGAGATTCAGATCTGTCAGCTATTTTTCAAAATCCAGAAACAATTCTTTGATCACTATCATCATTTTTTTCACGATATTCTGCTGATCCAAAGAAAGATTTTCTAGCTGTTGATGATCCAGTGTTTCCAAAAAACGTTGTATTACTTGGATTAGCCACATCATTATATGGCTCAAATTCTACTTCTGCTACTGCTCCGGCAACTAAATAATCAAGCTTTCTATTCATTTCAATATTGAAAACAAATAAACCACCTTGATTGTTATGTATAATGTCTTCTGGTCTTGCTCCACTAATAAGATTTTTTTGAAATAAACCAAAATTTACTTCTGCTTTATTTTTAAGTGATAATTGAAATCCTCTATCTCTAATATCTGACATATTAGTTGGAGTAGTTACTAAAATATCATGCATTCGAACATGTTTATTTGAAGCTTTATAATCATCTCAAGTTCTTTTTTTGCTAAGTAAATCTGAACTTAAACCACTTGTATATGATGTTGGAGTATTTTGGTAATAAGGTAAGTATGCGTAATTAGTTAATCATGCTTCTAAACTATCTCCATTTTTAGAAGCTTGAAGAGAATCTTTATTTACTCTTTGTACTTTTCCAATTCAAGGTGAAATATCATAATCAGATAAAGTAGCATTTCTTTCTTCTTTTAATTTGATAGTATAAGTTTTTTGTTGTAAAACGGTTGAATTATTTCTATCATCAACTTTAATATACAAGTGAATTTTAATATCACTTGCTAATTTCATATCATTTGAAAAATAAAATGCTCCTGTATAGAATGTTGATTGTGCACCTTGAGTCGCAGAACCATGTAATGGTTTATTAATTAAGTTATAACCTATTTTAAATCTTTTGGTATCGGTACCTGCGTTATATCCATTTCCATTTCATCATGGTCCATAATCTACATTTTTATTACTAAAACCATCTACTTGTCAAGAATAAAGTGTTCCGCTTTCTGTTGCATAATTACTGCCTGTTCAATCGGAAACATTTACATTGTTTGGAAAACCTGGATTTGAGGCATCAAATAATCTAAATCATGAATCTCCAACTGCTCTATATTGTCAATTAGAATTTTCGTCATTAAAATTCAAATTACCGTTTGAATTAAAAATATTTATATATATATATATATATATGGCGCATATCTGGCATTATGATTTGAAGTTGGAAGTGAATTATAGTTCTTTCAAATATTATCTTGCACATTAATATTAACTTGATCAAAAGTTCAACTATTGCCTGAAATTGTTTTAATTGATACATTGTTTGAACTTGTATTCATTGAAAGAGGCAAAACAAGTCCTATTAATGGTACTGATGCAGGTACAATTAAAAGACTCCTTTTTAATGCTTTACTTTTCATACATATCTCCTATTCTATATATATTAAGTAAACATTGTATATTAATTATTATGAAATTATGAAAAAATTAAAACTTTTTTTGAAAATTGCATCAACTTCATGTTTGACATTAATTCCTGTGGCATTTGTTGCTTCTTGTGAAAATTCTAAACAAAAAGAAATAAAGTGGGACACCAAAAGTGGACAGAAGGTTAATTAGACATAATAACATCTAAATGTTGTTGGGCCGTTTTTCAATCTAATTTCCTGCGTTTCCCAGTTGTAATCAAAAAAACGAATATACCTACAAATAAGGCGTATTCGTTTTTTTGATTACAACTGGGAAACGCAGGTTTTTATTTTATCATTTTTTAAAAAAGGGTATAAAAAAAATGAGCTTAAGCTCAACTCTGGTGCCCAAGACAGGATTTGAACCTGCACGGATTGCTCCACTAGATCCTTAGTCTAGCGTGTCTGCCAATTTCACCACTCGGGCAATTTAGGTAAAAATATTATAACACCATTTTTACAAAATCCAAAAATATTTTTTTGTAAAAAATCAGATTTGCAAATTAATGTTTATTTTTGAGCGGTTAAAGTCATACATTAATTTACTTAAAATAATAAGAAGCTAAAAAATGTACAACTTAAAAAAGTGATTATTTTGCAAAAATATGCAATGAAAAATAAGAGTTTTTTAAATAAAACAAAAAATGCTATAATAATATTTAACTATGAATAAAGAAAGAAAAGAACCTATTATTATTTTTACTGGTCCTTCAGGAGTTGGTAAGGGTACAGTAGAGCGTTTACTGTTTGAATTCGATGAGTTAAACTTATCGCTTTCTTGTTCTGCGACAACAAGAAAACCTAGAGATGGTGAGTTAAATGGAATTCATTATTACTTCATTGATAAAGATGTCTTTAGAGACAAAATTAAGTCACGCAAATTTTTAGAATTTTCTTATCATTTAGGTAATTATTACGGAACTCTTTATTCAGAACTTGACAAAATTCACAAAAAAAATAAAGTACCAATGCTTGAAATTGAAACACATGGTGCAAGACAAGTTATTCAAAAATTAGGACAAGATCACCCTGATAAATATAATTTAATTACAATCTTTTTAGCACCTCCTTCAATTGAAGATTTAAGAAGCAGAATTATTGGCAGAGGTACTGAAAATAAAGAAAACTTAAAAATTCGTTTAGCCAAAGCTGAAGAAGAAATTTCAGAATCTAACATTTTTAAATACATTATTGTTAATGATATTCCTGAAAATGCTGCTAATAAAATTAGAGAAATTCTTCATAAGGAGCTTGGAATAAATGATTAAATTTGCCAAACTTTCAATAACTGGAAAAAGAGCAAAAAACGATGATAGAATAGGTGTTTTCAAAAGTGAAAATGCCTTTTTACTTTTATTATGCGATGGTATTGGTGGCGAAAAACATGGAAATGTAGCAGCTGAAACTGCGGTTGAACATTTTGGAAGCTACTTTGAAACTGAATTTAGAATTAACTCAGTTTTAGATATAAACATATGAATTTCAAATGCTATTGAAAGTCTTAAAGAAAAATTTAAACAAATGGCTAAAGATAATTTTGAATATACCAAAATGGGTACAACACTCACTGGTGCTATTATTATGCCTACAATTAAGCGTATTACCATTTTTAACGTTGGTGATAGCCGTGCTTACATTCTTTTTGATAATAATGTTCTTAAACAAATTACAAATGATCAAAATTATGCTAATTTGCTAATTGAACTTGGGACTAAACCTGAAGATGCATTTTTAAATTCAAATAGTATGCACTTAACTAGCTGTATTGGTCCAAATATGAAAACTACTCTTGATATTATCGAGCTTAATAGCAACAATTACCAAAAAATTTCCAAGCTACTTTTATCAAGTGATGGAATTCATGGTGTTTTAGATAATGAGCAAATTAAAAATATTCTTATTGTCAAAAAAACACCTAAAGAAAACGTTTCTCAATTGATTAATGAAGCAAAAAACAATAATTCTAACGATAACATAAGCTGCATTGTTGCTGATTTTGGAGTCAATAATGAACAAAACTAAAATTGCATTAATTCCAAATTCAAAAGTATTTAAAAAATACAAAATCATTCGTATCTTAGGTAATGGCGGAATGGGGACTGTTTTTTTAGTAAGCAAACTTGAAAATGAAAAAGAACTTTTTGCACTTAAGTATAGACATTTAGATCATAATCAGGATAACCAAAAGCGTTTTAACGAAGAAATTAACATCATCAAGCAAATTAAATCAAAACACATCCCTTATTATGTTGAAGATTATCAAGATGAATACGAGCAATATTACATAATGGAATATGTTAAGGGAAAAACTTTATATGACATTATCCACGAAAATGGATATCTCACTTCTAGACTTGCAGTTAATTATATTCGACAAATTTTAGAAGGAATTGGTGAGCTTCATGCTCTTGGAATCATTCACCGCGATATTAAAAGTCATAACATTTTAGTTAATGATGAACAAAAAATTAAGATCATTGACTTAGGAATTTCGATTACAAACAATTCACAAAGAATTACTAAGGCAAATTCAATTGTATGTAGCTCATATTATGCAGCACCTGAATATTTAGATAAAAACAAACCCATTAACAAAACAGTTGATATTTATTCGATTGGAATTATTCTTTACGAAACCCTTGCTGGTAAATATCCTTTTGAAGGCAAAAGTGAATCCGATACTATTTTGATGCATAAAAACGATAAGTTTCCAAATATTTTAGAAGTGCGCCAGCAAAGGGAAGTTCCCCAATCAGTAGTCAATATTATGTTAAAAGCTACTGCAAAAGATCCAAGTAAAAGGTATCAAAGCGCATGAGAGATGCAAATAGATTTAAAAACTTGCCTTTCTTCAAAAAGAATGCTTGAAAAACCAATTAATGCAAAAACAACAAAACCAAAAAAAACTTGAGTAGACATCATTAATTCAAAAGCTTTTTTAATTAGTGCTATAGCTGTTATTATTGTTTTAATCATCCTATCTTTTGTGGTATTAGCACTTTATAATTAATCTAAATTAAGGAGAAAAATGAAAGGAAAAATATTTTCAATTGTAGCAGGACAATATTTAATTAATGACGAAAATAACAACTTAATTACACTCCCTGCTGCTGGTAAATTAAGACATATGCAAGTTGTGCCACTTGTTGGTGATAATGTAGAATTTGAAAATGGGATGCTTCAAGAAGTTTATCCACGTGAAAACGAATTTGTTAGACCTAAAGTAGCTAATATTGATCAAATGATAGTATGCATGTCAATTAAAGAACCTAATTTTCAACCTTATTTAATTGATAAATATTTAGCAATTATTGAAGAAAAAAACATTAAACCAATTTTGTTTTTTACTAAATCTGACTTAGATCAACTTGAAAGTCACAAATGATTTACATATTACAAAAACATGAATTATGATGTTTATTTAATCAACAATAATAACAATGAAGTTAAAAAACTAAAAGGGCTTTTTAAAGATAAATACTCTGTGTTTATGGGGCAATCAGGAGTTGGTAAAACAACAACTTTAAATAATTTAAGCAATAGTAATTACCAAACTCAAAGCATTTCTAAAGCCTTAGGAAGAGGAAAACATACTACAAGGGTAGTTCAAATTATTCCTTTTAATGAAGGATATTTAGTTGATACTCCTGGTTTTAGCTCTCTAAATTTAGACATGGATGCTTTTACGCTTAGCCGTAGCTTTGATATTTTCAAAAAATATGCGCCTATGTGTAAATATAGATCATGTCTGCACATCAATGAGAAATTACAGGATTGTGCAATTAAACAAAAAGTAGAAGAGAGTATAATTACTATGTTAAGATATGAAAATTATCTTAAGATGCAAAATGAATTGAAAGAGAAGGTAAAATAATGACAAAATATGTTACTCCAAGCTTATTAAATGTTGAACCTGAAAATCGTTTAAAGATGGCTAATACACTTGTTAATGAAGGAATTAGATGAATTCACTACGATATTATGGATGGTGAATTTGTCCCAAATACAGCCATCAAAATCAAAGAAATAGAAAATATTAATCAGCATGGACTTGCTCACATTAAAGATGCACATTTAATGGTTCTTGAACCTTATGAATATTTTGAAAGTGTTAAGAATCACGTGGATATAGTAACATTTCACTATGAAGCAATTGAAGACGATTTAGAAAGATTTGAAGAATTTTTAGACGAAAATCAACACGAATTCAAAATTGGACTTGCAATTAAACCTAATACCCCAGTAGAAGCTATTGAATCTTTCTTACCTAAATTAACACTTGTTTTAGTTATGTCAGTAGAACCAGGTAAAGGTGGACAAAAATTCATCGAAACTTCAATTGACAAAATTAAAAGTTTAAGAGAAAAAAGAAATAAACATGGATATGAATTTTTAATCCAAGTTGATGGTGGAATTAATGATACCACTGGTCCGCTTTGCTTTGCAGCAGGTGCTGATGCTTGTGTAGCTGGAACATTTTTAGTTAAAAATCCTACTAAAGCTACAATTGATTCTATTTTAGGTAAATTTGCAAAATAAAAGAAAAATCCGAGCTATTTAAGCTTCGGAGCTCGATTGTAATTTGCATTGCAACGCGAGGGGTCAAAAACACAAGAAAAAAGGCATGGCTAAACGCCGCGCTTTTTTTCTTGTGTTTTTGTTTCTTTTAAATTTATTAAAATTTTTTTGTGGTGTTTTTGCAAAGGATCCACATAAATGAATTATAAAAGAATTTGTTTCAAAAATAGGGCACAACTAGAACTTTTTTTAAAAGATTATTCGATTTCTTTAGAAAAAATTGCAAAAATTCTTGGTTTTTCAAAATCTACAATATGAAGAGAAATAAAAAATAATTCGACCGAAAATGGGTATATAGCTGAAGAAGCTGAAAACAAATCTAAAATAAGAGAAAAATGAAAATATCAATTTAAATTGGAATCTGATTTTTATTATTATAAAGACTTCACAAAAGTATTTTTAGAAAACTTTGACAATACTTATTCAGGGGTAAAAATTACCTGATTCAAAATAAAGAATCATTATGATTTTCCAATACCTACAATAAAAACAATTTACAATTGAATGAATAGTGGTTTATGAGCTTTGACAATAAAAAACAAGCTACGTCCACGTTATAGAAAAGGTGGAAAAAGAATTGGTGACACAATAACAAGACTTGCAGGTAATAGATATGTTATACCAATAACTTTTAGACCTAAAAATGTTAATGATAGATCTGAATTTGGACACTGAGAAGCTGATTTAATTGTTGGTAAAAAAGGAAAAACCACTGCACATTTATTAACCTTTGAAGAAAGACAAACTCGTTATGGATTGATAAGGAAAGTACCTGACAAAAATCCGTGAAATGTGGCAAAAGTGTTGTTTGAATTAATTAAAGAAAAAAGATTAAATGTTAAATCTATAACTATTGATAATGGACTTGAATTTAAGTCGTTTTTCATGATTGGTTATAGGTTGCAAATTAAAATTTATAAAGCTGATTCATATGCTTCTTTCTAAAAAGGATCAATTGAAAACTTTAATGGTTTAATAAGAAGAAAATATCCAAAGAAAACAAATTTTAACAAAATATCCGATGAAGAAATTATGGAAACAGAAAAACAAATAAACAATATGCCAAGAGAAATTCTTGATTATTTTTCAGCTGATGAGTTGTTTTTCGATTTGAATTATTATAAAAAACCTTGAGATTCGAAAATACAAGAAATCCAATTATATGATCGTGCTTTTAGAAAAATAAAGTCCAATACTGAAAGAAACAAATTCTTCAAATGATATAAAAAATAATTCATAAAATTTAAAGAAACACCACAACAAAAACACCATCCCATATGTTGCATTGGGATGGTGTTTTTGTTGCACTGGAGATTACACTCAAGCTCCGAGCTATTTAAGCTTCGGATTTTCAATTATCTATTTTTCGATTTCAAGAGTTAATTCAAAATTTCCAATAAGAGCTTCTTCGTTATTTTCTTTTGAATATAATCTGTATTGAATAACGCTTTTATTTTCGCTTCTAAAATATTCTTCTAAGAAAGTAAAGAACTCAAATTCACCTTTTTGTCCATCCGGTGTTTGAAGCACAAATCAATTTGCTTTTTCTTTTTGATATTCAAGAAAAACAGTTGTAGGACCTGCAAAAATTGAAACAGAATCACTTTCAAGTTCAATTACATTACGGATTGAGTTAGATGGTTCAATAAAATCATAAACAGTTCTATCTCCATCTTTAGCAATTTCCACTTTAGATTTAAATTCAATAAATTGAGGCTCTAATTCATTAGGACCTTGTCTTTTTGAACGAAATTTAATTGTCATATTGCTTTAACCTTTCCGCAACTACTTTATCACCAAAAAGGTAAATTGCTTTTGCAAGTTCAGGACCATGTTCAGCATTTGTTGCCATTAATCTAATTGGCATAAATAAGTTTTTACCTTTTGCACCTGTTTTTTCTTGTGTTAAATTAATCATTGCTTGTATTTTTTCAACTTCAAATTCATTATTAGCAATTACTTCTTCAAGAAGAGCTTTAAAAGTTGTAATTACATTTAAGTCTTTTTCTTCGAATTGAACTTTAGCAACAACAGGATTTAAATATTGATTTAAATGAGATCTAATTTCGCTATAAGTTACAGCGCTTTGTTTAAAAGTATCGATAAATAAGTTTAATCACTCTGAATCTAAATTTAACTCTTCCACTTTTAAATTGCTTGCAATAATGCTATTGTTTTGGTTTTTCATGTATTGTTTTGAGAATCAATTCATTTTACCGATATCAAATTTAGATGGTGATTTGCTTAATCTTTCAGGATCAAATTTATTGATTAAAGTTTGGTGATCCATAACTTCTTGTGCATCACTAGATGTTCATCCTAAAAGAGCTAAGAAGTTAAAAATAGCTTCAGGGACATAACCTTCATTTTTGTAATCTTCAATAAATTGTTTTAATGTTAAATCACGTTTTGAAAGTTTTTTACCTTCCATATTAGTAATGATTGTTAAGTGTCCAAATTGTGGAGCTTCTCAATTTAAAGCTTTGTAAATAGCTAATTGTTTTGGTGTATTTCCAATATGTTCTTCACCACGAAGTACATGTGAAATTTCCATATCGTGATCATCTACAACAACAGCAAAGTTGTATGTTGGGTATCCATCAGATTTGTAAATAACTCAATCACCTAAATCACTTGAGTTGAATGAAATTTCACCTCTAACAATATCATCTCATTTATAAATTTCATTATCAGGCATTGAAAATCTAATTGAGTATTCACCATTAGCGTCTCTTCTTTGTTTTTCTTCTTCGCTAATTTTTAATCAGTTTCTATCATATCTAAAACTTGGGATACCCTTAGCATCACTTTCGCTTTTTTGAGCTTCAAGTTCTTCTGAATTGTCATAAGCTTTGTAAGCAAAACCTTTTTGAATTAATTCATTAGCAATTTTTCTATAAATATCTAATTTTTCACTTTGACGATAATTTCCATGTTTTGGATTTGGTTTATAAGGAGATTCATCAGGAATAATTCCTAATCAAGCTAAGTTGTTTAATTGACTTTCTTCTCCTTTTTCAACATTTCTTTTAACATCTGTATCTTCTAATCTAAAAATGAAATCACCACCAAAATGTTTAGCAAAAAGATAACAAAAAAGTGCGGTTCTAGCTCCTCCGATGTGTAAATAACCAGTTGGACTAGGTGCGTAACGTGTTCTTATTTTCTTCATAAAAAACCTCTTTTTCATATTTCCATAAAAAGTAATAATATTATAATGTTTTTTAATTTTGAATTAAAAAAACTTGCAAAAAGTTTTATAATAAATATTAGTGTGATGCTTTGCTGCAATCACTTTTTTTGAAGCCCTTTCATGGCTTTTTTTATATTTAAAAAATTAAGGGGTAATTATGGAACAAAATATAGAAGAACAAAACTGCAATGATTCTAAAATTTCGAATCATATAGTTAAGAAAAATACTATTTACAAAAGAACAAAAATGTCTAATTTTGGTCTTAAACTTAGTTCACTTTATACCAACATGCCTTTATACAAAATTGTTTTAATAACTATTGCTGTTGCCATCTTTTTTGGTGTAATTAGCGTATTTTTGGTTAAAAACGTTGGTATTTACAATTTTGGTCTAGCTGCTTTTGGGCAATCATTTGCTAGATTAACAAAAGTTCTTATCAAAGAAGGTTCAATGTCTTCTCAAGTAAGAAACTTAATTGACCAATTCATTTTCTGAATTGCATACATTATCTTAAGTATTCCTATTTTTATTTTTGGTTATAAAAAAATTGGTTCTTTATTTACTAATTTAACAGTTATCTTTTTGGTTGTATCATCTGTTGTCTCATTTTCAATTGGGCTTATTCCAGGGGCAAATGATGTGTATTTAATTGGGGATTTTAGCAATAAAGATGTTAAAGATAATCTTACTGAATGACAAAAACCATTAAGTGATTTAATCCCTCTTTCATGAAGTTATAAAGATAGTGGTAACATTATTTCATTAATGCTTTATTCAATTTTATATGGTTATTTACTTGCTTGAATTTTTGCAATCATCCAAATTATCGGTGGTACAGCAGGAGTTACAGGTGTTATTGGTGAATGATACGCAAATACAAAACAAAAATCTTTTGGTTCAATTTCTGGATATATGAACATTATTATTGTCTTAATTTGTGTCGGAATAGGTTCATATCTTCCTGGTTCAATTGTGCTAAAAGACGCAAATAATGCAAGAGCATGAAACTTTGAATTATATTTATCACCTAATTTTATAGCTACAATTCTTACTAATGTTGTGTATATCCTTACACTTAACAAACTTTATCCTAAATTCAAACTTGTTAGATTGGAAATTTATTCACAAAAATGACAAGAAGTTCAAAAGGTAATTATTAATGATAGAAAAATTGTTACTGGAATTACAATTTTCAGAGCTAAAGGTGGATTTAAAGGATCAGATATTAATGTCGTAACTTCAATTGCTCTTTTCAGACACGTTCTTAGATTAATTTCTGATGTTAGAAAAGTGGACAAAAATGCCTTTATTTCAGTGTCAGACGTTACAAGTATTGATGGACATGTATACTTACCAGAAGAAAAATTTTAAATTCGTCGCTAAGGCGAATTTTTATTTTCACTCCTTGGCAAAGACATTCTGTAAACCTGCTTTTCAAAATCCCATTTTATTATTTACAGCTTGACTTTGTCCATTTAAAAGTTCTTTTACAAATGTTCTTTGTTCCTCATTTTTTAAATAAAAAGGTGATTTTCACTTATCAAAAGAAAAATAAGCTACTCTAGCTAAACCATTAGCTACTAAATAGTAATTAATTGAATCTTTTATATCCAAGTTTTCTTTAAAAAACAAAATACCAACCTCTCGATGATACTTGTCTGCCGATATTTTCAGATAAAAAAGATCTTTATTGTTATGTTTTTTGAGCAATTTCATGAACTCTTTTTTAGCTACTTCACCTCATGCGTTTTCATACAGAGCAAAACTTTCTTCGTCGTTAATTCCAAGTTTTAATGTCTCAGGAGTATCAATTGCAAATAATCTGACTGTTATAGTTTTGTCTTTTAAATCTATTTTTACAGTATCTCCGTCTAAAACTTTAAGCAGCTTTACCTTTTCTAACTTAGTGCTTTGCACCTTTTGGTGAATAATAAAATCACAAGCGCAAAGCAGAAAAGAACCAAAACTGCACAATATCAAAAATACTATTCTTAATAACTTTCGCATATTCACCCATTATCAATATAAATTTTTCTTTATTAAAAGGTATAAAAAATCAAATTATGAAAAAAGCAGGGCTTTTTCCCTACTTTACTATTTGTTGATAATTTCTGCCTTGATAAGGTTTAATACTTTTTCAAATGTTTGTTCTTTTTTTAGTCCGTCTGTATTAACAATAAAGTATTTAACATTGTATTCTTTGCAAAGTCTTTCGAAAGTGACTTTATAAAGCCCATGCAGTCTTTTTCAGTATTCTTCATTACTATCTCAACTTTCAATTTCGCTTTTACGGTTTCGTTCAAAAATTCTTTCTTTGAAACTTTCAAAGCTTAAATCTAGGAAGATTGCATAATCTGGCAATGCATCTTTACTAATCAATTTACTAGTTGCAGCTTGATATACTTCAAAAGCTTCAGGGTCAATATCATTAAAAGCTACTTCTCCAAAAATTAAATGCTCAACTGAAAAACGGTCTAAGAAAATAAAATCTTTTTCAGGATTCATTTTTTTATTTTCAAATTCATCCTTGAGCTGTCTTAAGTTTCTTACATGTGAAGCCATAATGTAAGTTTCAAACGTTAAAGTTGCATGTGATTTATGATCTAAATGTCACTTTAACATTGTATAAAACATTTCATCATCTTCTTCAAATTCATTTAATCTTAATGAATTTTGAAAATGATTGTGTAAATTTGACGTTAAACTGCTCTTTCCGCTACTGGTCATTCCGCTAATTGCAATTGTCATTTTAAGGTTCCTTTGTTAAATATAAATCAATAAATAATAAAAATGATATCACTAACTGAAAGTAAAAGTTATTAAATGATAAAAAATGATAATTTTTTATTCAAAAATAAAAGATTTTTTGAATAAAACTTAAAATTTATATGTATATAAATTTTCAAGAGGTCAATAGATATGATTAAAAATAAAATAGCTGCATTAGCTACTGAACAAAGAAATGTTCGTAGCAAAAACTTTTCTTCTTTTTCAACCGAACAAATGGTTGAAACTATTGCTTTAGAAGATTCACTTATTGCTAACGAAATCCAAAAACAGAAAAAGGCAATTGCAAAGCTTATAAATACCCTTTATAAGCAAGTTAAAGCTGGTGGGAGATTAATTTACATTGGAGCTGGAACTAGCGGTAAAATTGGTTCTTTAGATGCAACCGAAATTCATTCTACATTTGGGGCTAAAGATAAAGTTTTCGCTCTAATTGCTGGTGGAACAGAAGCTTTATATAAACCACTAGAAGGTTTTGAAGATAGCCCTGAACAAATCATTGAGCATTTAAAAGAGCTTAACGTTACAAATAAAGATGTGATTGTAGGCTTAAGCGCTTCAGGAAGAACTCCTTATGTTATTTCGGGCCTTAAATATGCAAAAGAACTTGGGTGCAAAAATGCTTTAATTTGCAATTCTAATACCAAAATTAGCGACTTTAAAGTAGATCATATAATTTTCATTAACACAGGTCCAGAAGTTATAACAGGATCAACCAGAATGAAAGCTGCTACATCTCAAAAAATGGTATGTAACATCCTGACAACTTCGCTTATGACAAAGCTTGGTTATGTTAGAGAAAACTACATGGTTAATGTAGTTCCAAATAATTTAAAGCTTGAACAAAGATGCATCAATATGATTGCGGATATGGCTAAAATTTCGTATGAAGAAGCTCAAAAATCTTTCAATCTTACTCGCAATGTTGTAATTTCTCTTTATATGATTTTGGATAAATTATCCTTAGAGAAAGCTAAAGCTAAATATGCCAAAAATTATCAAAATTAAAAAACGGGAGCATTTATGCTCTCGTTTTTATCTTTAATTAGTTTCCATTATTTGTAAGAATGGTTTTGAATTTATTTTGCAATCAACCTGAAACGCTTGATAATTTAGCAAATTCTGATGCATTCATTCCTGCAAGGTATTCTTTCATTTTATTACCAAGAGTTTTATCTTTTGTTTGGTTTTCAGCAAGAAGTAATAATGAAAGAACTTCAATTGATTTTTTAGCAACTTCATCATTTGCTTTAAGGTTTTCTTTTGAGAATAATTGTCCATCAGCAACTAAAGTAGCAACATGTTGTAATAACTTATTAAGCCCTTCAATGTATTTATCTTCAACTTTTGAATCTACATGGATAAAGTTTGTAAGTAAACGAATGAAGTCAACTGGGTTATAAGTGTTGTTTTGATTTTCAATTGTACTATCTGTGAATCATTTATCTGATTTAATTAATTCTTCAATTAATAATCCTAAATTATCAAATGATTCTTTAATTTTGTCTGAATCTTTTGTGAATGTAAGTGCAATTAATTTAGGAAGTACAATGTTTTTCATATGTGCTGGGTTGTTAATGAATTTACCACTAACATATGCATATTGATTTTTAGGTGTTTTATTATATAAAGCAATATTTGGGATGTAGTAATTAATTGCTTTAGCAAATTTATCTACTACAGTTGGGTTATATAATGTTAATCCATATACAAAACTTTCACTAAAGTCATTTGGTATTTGAGTCATTCATACCGCATACTCTCCATTAGCGCTTGTTGCATCATTTTGAATATCATCTCCATTAGGAGCATAGTAATAATCTGTGAAGAATTTATCCATAAAGTTGTTCATAAAATCTTTTAGTTTTTCAGTTTGAATGTTTTGATCACCATTTATAAGAAGGTTTGCAAGTTTATTATATTGGCTAGCAACTTTTCTTATAATTTCTAAAGCATCTTTGTTTCTTGCTGAACTTTCATTTCTTGTGATGTCTAGAAGTTTCTTAGCTTCTGTTAATCCTGTATTTTCAGATTTAGCTTCAGCAACTGCATAAAGCATTAAGGCAACTGGGTTTGCAATAACTTTAGCTTCTTCTTCACTTGCATCTGTTTTTTCTTTTAATGCAAATAATTTTTCAACAACTTTTTTATCAGTTTCATTTGCAGCACCAAATTTATGTGCAAGAGCTTTTTTAGCTGTATTAACAAGGATTTGTTCAACAAGTTTTTCTCTCATTGTATCAAGACCTAAATTATTGACTTTTACATTTGTAAATGAGTAAGATTTTTCAACTGTACCTTTTGTTAATTTAAATGAATAATCAACTGTTGAAGAGTAAATAGATTTAACTGTAATAGTTTGATCACTAAGACTATATCCTTGTGGAGCAGTTAATGTTAATTTTGCAACTTCATCTGATTTAATTAATTCAATATTTTCAATTGGTGTAGCTGAATCACTTGAAGCTAAAGCTACTTTGTTAGAATCTGCATCCATTCTCGCTTCTGTTGTTTGGAATCCAGTAATTGTAACTTCTTTAGATTGTTCTTGTCCATTAAGTGCAAGTTTTAAAGTAACTTTTAATGAACCTGCAACGTCATTTGGTTCAAGTGTCAATGTTTTAGTAATGTTATTATCATCTGAATGTGTATATGTAACTGTTAATTCACCTTCAGTGACTTCTGAAGCTAATTTAGCTGATTTACCTTCTTCACTTGTTAATGTTACAGAAGCACTATCAATAGCTTCTTTTAATTTTTTAGCAAAATCTTCAGTTTTGAATCCTGAAATTTCAATTGTTTTACTTGCACTTAAATCATCTTTTGTAAGTGTAAGTTTAACACTTAATTTTCCTTCTTGTTGATTTGGAGTTAATTCTAATGATGTACTTCCAAATCCACTTTCACTAGGAGTTACAACTAAATCTGTTTGTTGCACTTCATTTGCAAAGTGCTCAGCTTTTTGATATGTTGAAACTAATTCAACTTTTGTTTCAGTGCTATTAACAATAGCATCTAATTTAGCTTGAGTTGTTAAGAAACCATTAAATGAAAAGTCTTTTGATTTTTCTTGACCTTTGTATGTAAGTTTTAAAGTAACTGTTAATGTTCCAGCTTTATCGTCAGCAACAAGTGATAATTCTTTTGCAATTCCATTTTCTGAATCTGTATATGTAACTGTTAAATCGGATTGAGTTACACTTGAAGCTAATTTAGTTGATTTTGAATCTTCATTATTTAATGTTACGCTAGCACTATCAAGAGCCGCTTGTAATTTAGATGCATCTTCTTGACTTGGTGTTTTAAACCCAACAAATTCAACATCTTTAGTAGCTTCTACACCATCTTTTGAAAGTTTAATTGTGACAGTTAATTTAGCTTCATCTACGTTTGGAGTTAAAGTTAAATCTGAATTACCATAAGTAGTATCACTGAGATTTAATGTTAAGTTATCTTTTTGAACTTCACTTGAAAGGTGTTCTGATTTTACGTACCCTTCTTGTAATGTAACTGTTGTTGCTTGGTCATTAAGAATAGCATTTAATTTAGCTTGTGTTGTTAAGAATCCTTCAAGCACAACATCTTTAGAAGCACTTACACCATCTTTTGAAAGTTTAACTGTAACAGTTAATTTACCTTGAGCATCATTTGCAACTAATGTTAATTCTGATGTTCCAAAATCATTTTCGCTAAGAGTTAATTGTAAGTTATCTTTAGCTACTTGGCTTGGAAGGTGAGTAGCTTTATCATAGCTATCTTTTAATGTAAGTGTGGTTGCTTCGTTATTAACGATAGCAGATAATTTAGCTTGAGTTGTTAAGAAAGCTTCAATTGTAAGCGATTTAGCTTCTTCTAATTGTTCATATCTTTCTTTGTAATTTACTACAAGTTTTCCTTCTAAATCATTTGGAGCTAACACTACATCAGCAACAGTCACACCATTTGTAGCACTTAATTTAAGTGATTCTGTTGTAACACTTGAAGGAAGAACATTAGCTTTTGACTCTGCGTTTTCATATCCATGTTGCACTTCGTGTGCTGGGAATTCTGAAGCTTGTTGTTTAACTCATGCTTGAGTTTTTGTAAATTCAATTACTGGTGATAGATCATTAGTTCTATCTTTAATTTTTAAAGTAACAACTAAGTTGTTTCCTTCACCTTTTGCTACTGAAATTTGATAGTCTTCATATTTATTTACAAATGTTTCACCGTTAGTAACTAATTTTTTAGTTACATAGTATTCTGTAAATTTAGCTTCATTATAGAATGATTTTTCATTAAATGTTTTATTGAATTTAGCAACATAAGCGTCAATATCAGTTCCAAATTCTTCTGGATTAAGGCTAAGATTATTAACTCTAGCTTGTCTGTGAAGAATTTGTTCATCGAAGTAACTTGAAAAAGTATTTAAGCTAGCTAAAGTTTCAGCAGCTTTAAGGAATTTAACTGCAGTATACACATCATTCGAACCAAGATAGGTTTCATAAAGCGCATTTCCGTAGGTTACATATTTATCACCAAGCTCACTAACTGCAAATGCAAGATCATTGTAGTTAGTGTAATATTCTTGGTTAAATTGAATTAATTTGTAAATGTTTCTGATGTTGTTTGTGAAGTTTTTGTCAAATTGATCTTGAGCAAATTTACCTGCATCAATTAAGTTGTGGTATGCTGTAACAATTTCTTTATCAAAGACAAATGTTTCTTCAGTTGGCTGATCATGCATAAGAGCGAACATTTTAGCAATAATTAATTCAGCAATGTGGCTTGGATTATCAACATTTTTAAGTCCATAAGTCATTTTACTTTGGGGAAGTGGTGAATATTTAGTAAAGTCACTTACAAAGTAGTTAATTACTTTTGCTCCTTTAGCTAAAAGTTCATTCGAAAAGCTTCCGCTTCTATTTGCTAAGTTTCTAGCTAAATATGAAGGCATTGAAATATATCAAAGTCCATATGGTCCAAATTCTTCTTGAACTTTACCTTCTACTGCATTTCCGTAGTAGTATTTGGTTAAAAGATCTTCAAAGAATCCTTCAAGGAAAGTTTTTAAAGCTTCAACTTTAAAACTTTCATCACTTGTTTCACTTTGATTAAGTCAGTTAAGGATTAAAAGGTTTCCTTTAAGTTCAGGGAAAATTAAGCTAAGAACTGTTTTTTCATTGTTAAAGTCACGAACTTTTTTAGCTTCATCTTTATACATTGGTGTATTGTATGCAGCTAATTGTTTAAATTCTTCGTATTTACCTAAAACATAGAAGTATGTTGCAACTTTATCTTTAGCAATTTCAGCTTCTTCAGCTGTTTTATCTGTTTTGTTGATAAAAGCTAAAAGTTTGTCTTTTAAGCTAATAATTTTTGCATCTTTAGCTTTAGCATCGTGAATTTTTGAGTAAATATTAAGGTATTTATTGTATAAAGCATCTCCATCACTTTGTTTTTGGATTTGGAATTCTTTATGGAATAAAAGCTTGATTCCTTCGTTTTCTAAAATAAATTGTGCTTTTACTTTACCTGTAAATGGTGAAATTATATATGAAGGTTCTAAAACATTTACACCTTCAGTCTGTGTAGTTAAAGTGAATTTTGTAATGTTTTCACGGATTGATTTAGCTTGTGCAATATCGCTATTATCTGACATTCTAAGCGCAATATTTGCAAGTGCTTGTTTAATTTTTTCAGGAGCAGCAGCAAGTTTACCTGCTTCATCTAATTCAGCAAATCCACCAATTTCAACTTCTTTTGTATTTTCAGTAGCACCTTCACCATCTTTAATTTTGAATGACACTTTTAAGGTTGTGTTATTTACTACTGTAAGAGCTAAATTGTCAACTTCGCTTGAAATATCAGCTCCGTTATACGTAAAAGTAAGATCTTCTTTTTTTACAAAATCAGCTGATTTTGTAGCTTTATCAAATTCAGATTTAAGGCCCACTTTAACAAATTCAAGTTTAGCGTCTGACTCTTTAAATCCTTCCATATTTGGGTAATCTAAAGTCACAGAAGTTGATTTAATATCGTATTTTTCGTTTACTTCCAGTTTTTTAGAAAGATCAACTACATAAAAGTTTAATTTTAATTTTGAGTTAACAATTTCAGCAGTTGTGTAGTATCCGTAAAAAGAAATAAATAATTTGTTCTCGTTAGTTACAAAGCTTGGTAATGTGTTTTGCATTAAAAGTGCTGAATTGCTGATGTATGATTTATCAATTGCATCAGTTTCATTATCACGATTAAATGGTAATTTGTTTGTTGAAGACTTAAAGGTTTTGTTGTATTCTTTAACAAAATCAATAATCGGTGTTTTATTTGCTTTTGTTAAATTAAGTTTGATGTTTTTGAAAATAGAATCAATAGCAATTGCTCTTGATTGTTTTTCGTACTCATTTTCAGCTTTTGCATCAAGACCTGGTTTATTTGAAGGTAATGATCAAGTATCTCCACCACTATTTTGGTTAACTGATTTAAAATCACATGAAGCAAAAAATAAACTAGTTGCTAAAATTGATGAAGATGTTGCTAATGTTAATTTAACAAGTTTCTTTGACTTTGACATAATATTATTCCCCTTTTTGTCTTACTTTTACATTAAATCACACGTTGTGTTTTTCACCATTGTAATCAGCAATTGAGTTGTACATGTCAACTCTCATACCTTTAAGTTCTGGTGAAGCAAATACTTCAGCACTATCTTTAATATTTGCGTATTTAATTTTTGGGTTAGTTACTTTTCTTACTCCAGCATCTGAGTAATCTGGTTTTGATCCGTATTGAACTTCAATATCAGCACCAAAGATTACATATGAGTTTTTGCTTGAGTAATCTGATGAGCTAACTACTTCTCAAGAATTATCATCTTTAACTTTAATTACCATTGTTGTAGGTTCAAAGAAGTGAATTTTTCCAATTCCGTCAATATCAATTCCTTTTTCGGTTTTCTCTTTGTATTCTTGATCTACACCAAATCTCACTCTGGCTTCAATTTGTTCCACAAATGAAGAAACAAAGTAGTATTTTTCACTTCCTTTGGTGTATCTTGCCACGATGTAATCACGGTTGTTTGTAAGGATTTCAAAATTGTTAAGAACTTTTTTGTACTTATCTAATTTACTTGCATCATAGTTTGGAATTTGTGAGTAAGCAAACTTTTCACTAGCTGCATCGACATGTTTCATTGCAAGGTATACAAACTCATTTGATAATTTATCAGGCTTTTTCTGTAATGTTAATGTATCATTTGCAATCACTGCATATTTAGAATTTGTTGCTTTTCTAGCTTCAATATTTTCCTCTTTACCAGTTAAGATCATGTATGCATTAGTTTCGTTAGAAACGTTATCTCTAATAATGTAATTTTGAAGGTATTTATTATCGTTTAATTTTACTTTTTCAAGTGAAATCTCACCATCTGTACGTGAACCATCTTTAGTTAATTTTCTAACTTCAATGTTTGTGAAAATACCTTTTCCATCCGAAGTTGGACGTTTAGCATCTTTATCATTTTGATCAACATTTCCAACAACGATTAATTGACCATCAATCATGAAGTATGCTTTATAGGTAGCAAGTGAATTATTTCAGTTAGATACACGAGCTTTAACAAATCCAAGCCCATCTTTTAAAATACCATTGTTGTATGAATGGTTGGTTCTAAGTGAGATAGATTCTTCAATAAATTTACGTTTATTTTCAAGGTTTTTAAGCATTGCGTTGTAAGCATTTTTAGCTTGCTCAATAGCTGCTTGTTCAGCAGGGACATCACTTTTTCATCTTTGTGGATTAACTCCATATTTAGAAATGATGTCTTTGTTAAATTCGAATCTATCAATGTCATCAAATTGTGTTGCATGAAACACACTAGTTCCAGGAATTCTATCACGATCTACAGTTAAGTAGAAATTATCAGCATATGGTTCATTATTTGCTTCAGTATGAAGAAGCACAGCACCATCTGTGTAGTAATATGAATCTACGTTTTCACCTAAAGTAGCTTCAGTAAATCCAATTTTGTTTCCATGGAATGCGATGTTAATCATAAAGTCATTAACACCATTTTCATTTGTGTGTTTTCAAACATAACGATCTTGTGCTTTTGAAAATACCATTCCATTGTTTTGAATAGCTAAATCAGCTCCACCACTAACATTTGGCTTAGTTTTATCGTTAAATGCACTTGCTGATGGTTGCTTGTATTCTGAGTTATAAATTGTTTCGTAGTATCTTCAATCAATTGCAGCTCTAGCTGCATCAACTTCAGCTTGATTATCAGTTCAATCAGCTAAATATTCATTTGGCTTGTTGTTTTTGTAATCATCAGTATATCTTTTTAATCTTGTGATAAACACTGATCTAACTTTATATTTTCCACCAATTTTGTCAATATCTGCAGCGCTAAAGTGTCCAACTTGTTCTTTAATGAACTTACGTAATTTTCCTCTGTAAGCAATTGGAGCATATTCATCATCAAAGAATGTTAAAGCACCTAAAATGTTAAGTCCTTTTTGCTTATCTGAGTAATTATCACGAGCAATTGAACGTCCATTTAAACCATCTGAAATAGAAGCTTTATACATATATGGCATAAGTGAAAGTTCGATAAATTGGTAAAGTTTTTGGAAACGTCTATCTTCTGAAAGGTCTAAAACAGTTCCTTTAAAGTATGAAACAATGTCAGCCATACCTGTAAAAAGAACTTCACCATAGCTTCCTGTATATGGAAGGTTATCGTGTTGGATAAATGAACCATCGTAGTAGAATCCATCTAAATGATTTACAAATTCTCTAAATAAGTTGTCATATAAAGCTTCGATTGCATCATTAATTTTGTCTTGGTTTTGACCTAAAATGTTTGCAAGAAGAATTGGTTTGGCATTATCGATAACATTAGCACCAGTTTGAAGACGTTTTTTAGTAACTGGCACAAAGTTTAAAATAGCTGTTTTTGCAGCTCCACCATAACGAGCGTTAGGTAAAAAGTAGTTAATTCCACCAGTTCATGATTTTAATTTAGCTTCATATCTAGAAGCAAGAGTTTTATCACCAGAAGTAAGTTCATCATTATATACTTTGAAAAGCACAACCATAAGTTTAGTTAAATCACGAGGAATTCCAATTTCATAGAATCATCAGTTAACAAATTGTTGTTGTCCTTCAAAGAAGTAGTTTTTAGCAAGGTCATCCATAATTGCTGTAATGATGTTTTTAAGCTCTTCTGAATGGTATCAAGGGTTCTCTTTACCTGAAGAGTTTCTTTCAAGTAAGTAACTTTGAGCTAAAATAAGTAATTTTTGAACTGCTGTTCTTACATACTGAGCATCTGAATAACCAGGTTCTTTAATTGTTCCTTTTTCAAGGTCTTTAAGTTGTTGTTTTTCTTTTCTATAAATAAGCTCATTAGCTTGTTGAATCGCTAAATCTTCACGGTTTTTTCTTTTAAGCGCAATTTCTTGGGCTGTATCAGTTTCAGCAATTGTTACACCATTATCAAAAGTTGATGCATAGTAGAAGTTTGCAAGTGGGTTTTTAGCAAAAACACCTACATTGTATTTTTTGATGATTTTATCTGATCAGCTAATTGCGTTATTAAGGTCTTTAATTGATTTTTCATCAAGGTTAGAAAGTGGTGTATCACCACTTGTGTATTGGTCACTTAAATAAGCTGTTCCTTGTGAAACTAAAATGTTATTAACAATTTTGTTGTATTGTTCAAGTGTAAGAATTTCGTATTTTTTAAACCCATCAATTTTAACGGTCATTTCACCGCTAAGTCCTGATTTATCTCTAGCTTCAATATACACATATAAAGTTCTTGAGTATTTTTTAATTGTTTCAAGAATTTCAGCTTTTACTGCTTCTTTTTCTTTATTCGCAGCTGCATTATATTTAGCTAAAAGCTCATCATGCATTTGTAATGAGATAAATTTAGCTGGATTTTGCTCATCATTTGCTTGTTTAATTGTTTTTTCTTCTAAAAGTTGCATTACATCTAATTGAGACTCTTGTTTTGAAAGAGTGCTTGCATCAAGAATGTATTGGAAATCTGAAGGCACTTCTTCATTATCTCAGTATAAGTATGAATAAAGCATTTTCATTTTCTCATTAGCATCAACACCGTTGATTACATTTGCAGCAACTATAGCATTAACTGAAGCAACAGCTTCTTCGTTTTTTGTATAAGTCATGTATTTTTGAAGGTCTTTAGCATATTTTGGAATAGGAACTCCATAGACATTGGCTTTATTTCATTTATATGTAACACCTGTATTATCAGTACATGAAATAGTAGTAGCAGCAATAGCAACTGGAGAAATTGCAGAAAGACTTAAAAATAATTTAGTTTTTCTTTTCATAATCTTACCTTTCTATTTTGCTTGATTTGTTTGCAACTGAAGTGATTTCATCTCATGAAGCGTTATTGTTATCACCTTCAAAGATATTTTTGATTGCATAAGCATTACGAGCGTTTTTGATAATTGATTCATTATCCAAGTTTTTAAGAAGTGAGCTTAAAAATGCTCCCGCAAATGAATCACCTGAACCAATTGGATATTTGTCATTATATGTAACATAATCGGTTTCATAAAATTGACCATCTTTGTATAAAAGACCTTTAACGTGAGCTTTATCATCTTTTTTGAATTTAAATGGTGTAATTACTACTTTAATATTTGGATAGTTTTGAATCATTTGTGATACTGCATTTGCAAAATACTCTTTTGAAAGTTCACCAACTACTGGTGTGTAAGTATCTTCAATTCAACCAATAACTACGTCGCTAAGAGCTACAAATGGCTCCGCAACCTCTTTAAATTGCTCAAAGCTATCTCAAAGTTTGCTACGGTAATTTAAATCAAATACAATTGTGATATTTTTGCTTTTAGCTTGCTCTAATAACTTAAGTAAATAAGCATTAAAAGCATCGTTAATTGCGATTGTAATTCCAGAAACATAAATAATAGCTACATCTTTTAAGACGTTTTCAAACTTAGGTTCTAGATCCTTAATAAGTGCATATGAGCTGTATTTACGGTCATAAAATACTTTTAAGTTATTAAAATCAGTTTTGTCGATTGTGTAATAAGTTCCAACTCTACCTTCAGAGTGAATTGATACATTTTCAACATTATTAATTTTTAAATGTGCATTAATAGCTTTAGCAAAAAAGCTATTAAAATCATACACAGTTAAATATTTTGAGCTTCCTGTTCAATTTCCAACGTTAGAAGCTACATTTAAAGAATCTCCACCAACATAAAAATTAAGTTGGTTGCTTTCTAATGAACTATTTTTTGATGTAGAAAGTCTAACTAAGACTTCACCAATTGAAAGAAGTTTACCCTGTAATTTTGGTAACATATGCTTTGGCGCTTTGAACTTTTTCTTCTAGGGTGCTTCCGGAAATTAAATTCCCACCAACAGAGACAGCTATGCTGCCTGCTTTGAGTCAATCTAAACAGTTTTCTAAATTAACACCACCTGATGGCATAAATTTAAGATATGGGCACACTTTAGTTAAAGCTGAAATGTAATTTGGACCAAGAGTGTTTGAAGGGAATACCTTTAAAACTTTTGCACCCTTAAAATAAGCATTTAAAGCTTCATTAGGAGTAAATACTCCTGGTATATATAAAACTTCGTTTGCGTTACATCAAGCAAGAACTTCTTCATTAAAAATTGGAGAAACAATAAAATCTGGTTTTTCGTTTTTAACGCTTTCAAGGTTTTCCGTTGTAATTACAGTTCCAAAACCAAGCGAAACTTCTGGATAGATGTCCTTGATTTCACGATAAATACGAACATATTCTGGACAAGTGAGTGTAATTTCGATTTGTTTAACACCACCACTAATGGCAGCAACTATATTGTCATAAGCTTTTTGATAGCTATTTTCACGAATTACTGCTACTAATTTATCTTGTGATAATTTAGTAATAAGATTATCTAACGTGATAATCAACCTCCATCAACTGGAATAATTGCTCCATTAATATAGTCACTAGCTTTAGATGCTAAAAATACGATTGTTCCCATAAGTTCTTCAGTTTTTCCTCAGTGTCCTGCTGGGATTCTTGATAAAATTTCAGCATTTCTTTTTTCATCAGCTCTAATAGGTGCTGTGTTTGCTGTTTCGATGTATCCTGGAGCAATTGCGTTAACTTGAATGTTTTCACTTGCAAGTTCGTTAGCAAAAGCTTTTGTAAGTCCAGCTACAGCGTGTTTACTTGCTGTATATGCTGGTACAAATTTTCCACCTTGGAAAGCAAGCATAGAGGCAACGTTAATAATTTTTCCTCCACCTTGTTTTTTCATAACATTAGCAACTTTTTGACTTAAGAATCAAACAGCGTTTAAGTTAATGTCAATAACTCTGTGTCATGATGTTTCTGAATATTCAAGAAGTGGTTCACGAATAATTGTTCCTGCGTTGTTAATTAAAACATCGATTCTTCCGAATTTTTCTAATGTTTTTTCAACAAGTGCATCAACATCTTCTTTAAGAGTTAAGTTTCCTTGAACAAGTAAAAGTTCAACATTATTTGAATTACAGAATTCTTGAATTTCTGTTACGTTAGCATCAAAGTGGCTAACTACAAGTTTAGCACCTGCATTACCTAAAGCTTTAGCATAAGCAAGTCCAAGTCCTGTGTTACCACCAGTTACGATGATAACTTTGTCTTTAATAGAAAAATAATCTAAATTAAACATTTTTATTTACCTTTCTTATTAGCATGAACTTCTTGTGCAATTTTTTCATTAAAGTAACCAATGATGTAATTACGGTTTACTTTCACAACTGTTTTATCTGCGATTTTAATGAAATAAATTTGTCCTTGTTTTTCTGTAACTTCCCCAAAAATA
Source organism: Mycoplasmopsis gallinacea (assembly GCF_012220205.1). Classification (NCBI taxonomy): domain Bacteria; kingdom Bacillati; phylum Mycoplasmatota; order Mycoplasmoidales; family Metamycoplasmataceae; genus Mycoplasmopsis; species Mycoplasmopsis gallinacea. The sequence continues at coordinate 1,128,026 of NZ_CP047225.1, forward strand.
CCTGATGCAAGTAAAACTTCGTCTCCAGGTTTGATTTTTTTAAGTAAAGCTAATTTGGTTTCTTCATCTTTTTCCATTTTTTTCTTTCTAAGAATCGGAAAGACGAATAATTGACAAATTACAAATGCAAGAAATAAGAAGGCAAAAATTCCACCAAGCACAAAAAAGGCAATTAATAAAGGTGAATAAGTTCCTCCTGTATTAGTTGCTGCGCTAGCAGCTTGAGTTGCTTGTTCAAAAAATGCGTGTGTCATGCTAATTTACTCCTATATGTTTATTGACTAATTGAAGATGTTTTGCATTGAGAAACGGTTTAAATTTTCAAATTTTTCTTTGCAGTATGAAACCATTTCGTTGTGGTCTGCAGCACCAATAATTCTTGCTTTAAATGTAATATCTAACATCAATGCTGGTGAAAGACCTGCATAAACAAGAACGTTGTTTCCTGATTTTTTAGCAAGAAGATCCACAATTGTTACGTGTGGGCTTCCACCCGGAAGATCACAGAAAACAATTGTAGGTTCTCCTTTTGCAAAGTATGCTTCAAGTTCTGTACGAACTTTTTCAATTGGGTTTTCATTGCTGATGTGGAATGTTTCAATTCCTTCTTCAAATCCACCAACAAATTCTAAGAATGACTTAGTTCCTTCTGGATATTTTGAATGTCCTAAAATTAAAATATTGTATGTCATGTGATTATGCTCCTAAAATTCCGAATACACCACATGTCAATCCAACTAAAATTGTAACGATAATAACTTTATATGGTGTTCATTTGTATTTTGTTACTGCCATGTAAATGAAGATAACTCATGCTCCTGAAGCAAGGTAAGGCATAATGTTGTTGAAAATTTCTCTAACTGAAACTGTTTTAATTTCAAATCCCTGTGATCCAGCATCAAGTCTTTGAGCAAATTCAAGAGCTGGGTTAACTTTTGTAAGTCTTACTGCAAGGGCAACAATAATAGCAACCCCGATCATTGAAGAAATACGGATAATTGTTTGCATTTGTGTAGCAAGTTTTGAAATAACTTTTTCCCCAAGTTTGTACCCTAAAATACCAAGTGAAAGTCTAACTGTAATTAAAATTGCGTTCATCCCTAAAAGAAAAACAATAGGTCCAAGAATTTCTCCAGTTTGAGCAAATCCAATTGCAATAATAGAAATAAGTGGGAAAATAGCAAATTGTGTAAGTGAATCACCAATACCAGCAAGAGGCCCCATAAGAGACATTTTGATGGTTCTAGCATCATCAAGTGATTGTCCTGATGCAAGAAGTGATAAGTGAACTGATGTAATAAGAGTAATTGTTTGTGAGTTTGAGTTAAAGAACTCTAAGTTAGCAATAACTGCTTTTTTAAGGTTTTCACCTTTTCCATAAATTCTTTTAAGGGCTGGGTAAATAACGTTTGCATATCCAATACCTTGGAAGTTTGCATAGTTAAATCCGTTTTGAAGTAAATATGAACGAAGTGAAATTCAAATAAATAATCAAATAGATAATTTTTTGCTTGAATCAAGTGTGTTATCAGCTTGAATTTGAACAAATTCTTTGTTATTAGATTCCATCTTCATACTCTCCTTCCGCGTTTTGTTTATTTGAATGTACTTGCACAGGAGCTGCTGCTTGCGCTTTTAATTTATCTAAGTCTAAAATCTTTGTAAGTGACATGATAATAAGAACAAATGCTGAAACTGCAATAGCAAGTCCTAAGATTGAGAATTGTGTTTTTGTAGCAACTGCAATAGCTTCAAAAACAAGTGTTAAGAAGTACCCAAGTAAAGCAAATCCAAGGTATTCTTTTTTAAGCATAACTTTAAGAATAAGAGCAAATCCAAGGGCTGGAAGCATTCCTCCGGCTACTCTAAATCCTGTTCTTAATCAATCTGGTAAGTTGTTTGCAACACCAGATAAGAAGTTGGCACTAAATCCAACAACTGTACCAAAGGAGAATGTTACAACCATTAACACGATAAGTGTTAAGTTTGAGTATAAGCTAAATAATCTGAATTTTCCTTTTTCAACAGCTTTTGTAGCTAATTGACTCATTGGTGACATAGCTGTGAAAAGAAGTGTAATTAAAAGTTGCATTAAGATTCCAACTGGAACACTATATCCAATGAAAACCCCTGCATCTGTAATAGTCATAAGTTGCATTCTTCCATCAATAATTGGTTGAGCTGAAAGAGCAACAACTGGTGCGAAAATTCCGGGAGCAATTGGATCTGGTGGTCTAACCCCTCCTTGAGAAATTCCGAACCCAAGTCAAACTGTTTGACCTGCAGCACCAACAACAATAGCGTTTGCTAATGCACCAGGTGTACCACTTAAAATAACACCAATACCAGTTGCATAAATAATAGGTGTTGCTGTATAGTTACCTAAAAGAGTACCAGTAACAGCAATTGCCGCTCATAAACCAATAAATAAAGCCTGAGCTGGAGTTATTTCGATTAAATTTTGCATATTGGCAATCCTTTCTATAAAGTTAATAAATAATAAATTATGGAATTAAAATTAATCTTCAATTAATTTTGCGGTTTCAACTAAACCTTTTGTAACTCCTGGAAGACTTTGTGTGTTAAATAAAACACCCATTTCTACCATTTCTTTAATCATTCTTCTTTCATCGGCACTTAAGTTAACAGATGAAGTAATTTTTTTACGATCTTCACGTGTATGTGTGTTTCCAATGTTAATTTCTTTAATTGGTAAACCTGCTTTAACAAGTTTGTACATACTTTCGATATCTTTAGCAACTAAATAGAATTTTTGTCATTCAGATGCTTTTGGTCAAATTTCTACTAATTTATCAAGAGCGTAGAAACTAATTCTAACTCCTTGAGGAACTGTAGTTTTCATTAAATCTTGTTGTAATTGGTTTGTTGATGCTTCATCATTAGCAATGATAACTGAGTTTGCACCATTAACTTGCATTCATAATGATGCTTGCCCATGCATAAGTCTTTCATCAACTCTTGCGTGAATAATTTCTGCCATTTTTAACTCCTATCAGTATGGATCTCATTCTTTGTATAAACGCATTAACGCTTCTAAGTAGTAGTAATCTCCTCAGATGTTTCCTTCATCAACACCTTTACCTGAATGTCATGAATAAACTCCGTGGAAAAGAACTGGACTACCTGGTTTTGTTTCTAAATTAGCATAATTTGTAGCTAATGAATAAACAATTGATTTTGCAATATCTACGTAAAGTTTTTTAGTAGCTTCATCATCAATGTGTTTTGCCATCTCTAAAAGACCACAAGCAGCAATTGCACTTGCTGATGAATCTCTTGAGTGAGTATCGTCATTATTGAAGATTAAATCTCAATAAGCAACATTATCTTTACCTTGGTTGTTTAAGAATTGGTTAACAACTTTTTGGTGAATTTTGAATGTATCTTTATCAAGTCTTGGATCATTTTTAGCATATTTAACTGTAAGTGGAATTCCATATACACCTCATGCTTGACCTCTTGCTCAACAAGAATCATCTGAGTATCCTTGACGTGTTTTACCATAAAGTGGTTTATTTGTATCTGGATCATAGTAGAAAGTGTGGAAAGTAGTTCCATCTTCTCTAATTACTGTATGAAGTGATGTATTAAAGTGATTAATAGCCATTTCATAAAGTTTTTTATCTTCTTCTTCACCATTTTGAGCAGCTCAATGTAAAAGAGGAATATTTAAAAGACAGTCAATAATTAAACGGTAGTTTTCTTTAACTCCCATTGCACCTCAAGCTTTAATGAACTTAGCTTCTTCAATATAACGAGAAGCAAGGTGTCTTGCAGCAAGAAGAGCAGCTTCTTTAGCTTTTAAATCTCCTGTTAATTTGTAGTAAGCTACACATGAAAGTGAGTAAAGGAATCCCATATCATGGTGATCTACTTCGATTTTGTTAACAATTCTATCGTAGTATGAATCAATGTGTTTTTTTACTAATTCTAAATATTTTGGATTTTGTGAATACTCGTAAGCAAGAGCAACCATTCCTGTTCAAAAGCCATCTGTTCATTCGATGTTATCCATTTTTTTGTAGATATTATCAAATGTATTTGGACTTTGGAAGCTATCTCCAAAATATTCCATATTAAGATCAATTTGTTTTAAAGCTTTTTCGATTGCGTTTTCTAAGAAAGCTTTATCAACTTTTGATGCATCTTTAGCTAAGTATTCTGGATTTAAGATTTTCTCGTTGTTATTTACAAGGTTGTTTACAATCTTTTGCTCAGACATTATTTTAAATCCTTTGTTGCAACACCTTGCATATCTGTATAATCAAGGTTTTCGCCACCCATAGCTCAAATAAAGCTGTAGTTTCTTGTTCCAACACCTGAGTGAATTGACCATGGAGCTGAAATTACGAAATCATTATTTTTAACAACTAAATGACGAGTTTCTTGTGGTTGCCCCATCATGTGGAATACTCTTTGTTCTTCTTCTAAATCAAAGTAAAGATAACATTCTGTTCTTCTTTCGTGTGTATGGCAAGGCATTGTGTTTCACATATTATTTGGTTCAAGAAGTGTCATTCCCATTAAAAGTGAATTTGTTTGACATACATTTGGGTGGAAGAATTGGTAAATTACCCGTTTGTTGCTTTCTGCATCGCTACCTAAATTAATTGCTCTAGCATTTGCAATATCAACTTTTGTAACTGGATATTTAATAAGCCCTTGTGTTGAAAAACCGTAAAAAAGAGCTGGATTTGAAGGATCAACTGATTTAACTGAAATTTTTTCAGTTCCTACTGGAAGGTATAATCCATCTTTGTTTTTAAGTGTTTCAGAATTACCATCATATTCAATAATTCCTTCTCCACCAATATTGATAATTCCACATTCTCTTCTTTGTAAGAAGAATGCAGCACCGATTTGGCTATCAATTTTTACATCAAGTGTTTTGTTTACTGGTTTAGCACCAAAAACAACTACACGATCGTAATGTAAGTAGTTCACTTTAAGTTCATCACTTACAAATAAATCCTCAATTAAAAAGTTTTCTCTTAATTTTGAAGTATCAAATCCTTTAACTTCTTCTTGAGATCTTGCGTAAAAAGTTTTCATCTATTATTTACCTCTTGAAAAGATTTTTAGAAATTTTTTGTTATTTTTTTGATTTGCTTTTGCAGCATCATTGATAGTATTAACTAATGTTTCTTTTTTACTTGGCTCAATAAATTGGAATGTATAAACAAGAATTAAAACAATTGCTAATCCTCCACCGATGAATCCAAGTAATGTCATTGATGATACCGAAGCTGTTAAGATAAGTGGTAAAGAAATGTATGCATAAAGTCTTTTACCTGTTTTAGATCTAGCAAATTCTCATCCGATTCATCCAATAGCAAGTGTTGCTACTGCAAGTCATTCGATTGATCTTGTTAAATCTGGAACTAAAATATCTAAAATGCTTCCGATATTTTTACCATCGTTATTTTTATCACCAAATTGTCCTGTGTATCCAAAGAAGATACCAATTAACACTATTGAAAGAAAAATAAAAATAACCATATTTAAATATTTTTTAATTTTTTCTGGTGTCATTCTAACCTCCTGTAAATAATTTTATTTTTTTATTGCTCTTAGGGGAATTTTTATAATAATTTATTCATTAAAATAATAAAAAACACAGAAAAAATATTCTGTGTTTAGCTTTTTTAAATGATTGTATGAATATTTTATTCTAAGCATTTTAAGAAATGATTTTTCATAAATTTTTAGAAATGTTAATGTTTTCATATTGATGGTCATTTTTGTTTAAAAGATAGAAAAGCACAATGTCAAGAATCATAAATTGTGCGATTTTGTCAGTGATTTCAAAATCCACTACTCTATTTTTAAAAGTGTTGTAAATAACCGGATTAATTCGATCGTTGCTTTTGAAATTGTAGTTTTGGTTTTTGCTAATTAAAGAAAACTTAATTTTGTTTTCATCAAGGATTTTAGCCACCTTAACACAATCTAAATTAGTGAATTTTTGGGAAATAATTAAAAAGTGATAACCATTACGCACTGCAGTTGGGTAAAAATCAACAAAGTCATGAAGTGAGTTAAAAGCAATAGCTTCAATTCCACTTTTTGATAATTGACGCGCAAAATATTTACCAGTTTCAAAAGAAGAGCCAATTCCGAAAACCACAAGTTTTTTGTGCGAATTAATTAAATTAATTAAAGAATTAAGGTGACTATCATCAATTGAAGAAAAAACTATTTTAACTAAGTTTATGTACTGTTCGAAAACATTGCGCTTAACATCTTCAAGTTCTACAACAGTATGAAGATTAAGTTCGGGTGTAATTAAATATTTTTCCAAATGCTTAGCAACATGAATTTGAAGCATTTTAAAACTATTAAAGCCTACCTTTTTAGTAAATCTACTAAGAGAAGTTTGAGTGATAAAAATTCTTTCACAAATTTCATTTTGAGTAAGTCTTACAAATTCGTCTGGGTTAGATTCGATGTAGTTAAGAATATAGTTGTCAATATCCCCTAAATTTTTTCTATCATCGTCTTTTAAAAAATCAAAAACTTTAACTTGTAACATACTATATTTATTATAAATGTTTCTCTCAAAAGTTGAAACATTTTACACTTGTGTAAAAAAGCTCTAAAACGATGTTTAGAGCCTAATTTTTTTATTTTTTACCTAAAAGTGAGAACATATTTTTCTTATAAACTTCAACCCCTGGTTGGTTAAATGGATTAACTCCAAGAAGGTAAGCACTCATTGTTAATGCTCTTTCGAAGAAGATAAATAATGCTCCAAGTGTTTCTTCATTAAAGCTATCAAAAAGAATGTGAATGTTTGGAACTTTTCCAACTTCTGTATGAGCTTTCATTGTAGCTTCAAAAGCAACATTATTAACTGTATGTAAGTTATTTTCGTCTAAATAACCAAGTTTGTCATAGTCAAATTCATCAGCTTGGAATTCAATATTTACAGTTGGGTTTTTAAGTGTTAAAACAGTTTCAAAAAGAATTTTTGAACCATCTTGCACCATTTGTCCAAGTGAATGTAAATCAGTTGAGAAAATTGCGCTTGTTGGTCAAATTCCTTTTCCATCTTTACCTTCAGATTCAGCAAAAAGTTGTTTTCATCATTCAGCAAAGTATTGCAGTTTTGATTCATAGCTAACAAGCATTTCGATTTTGAAACCTTCTTTATCATAAAGATGGTTTCTTACAGCTGCATATTCATAAGCTGGGTTATTATTTAAAAGTGGACTAGATAATTCTTCGTTTGTAATTCTAGCTCCTTCTAAAACTTTATCAACGTTAATTCCGGCACAAATAAATGGGAAAAGTCCAACAGCTGTAAGTACTGAAAAACGCCCACCAACATCATCAGGAACTACGAATTTTGTGTAACCTTTTTTAGTTGCTAGTTCAAAAAGCACACCTTTTGATTTATCAGTTGTAGCTGCAATTAAATCATTTGCATCACCTTTTTCATTTTTTTCAAGTAAGTTTCTAAACTCTCTAAAAGCAATTGAAGGTTCTAAAGTTGTACCTGATTTAGAAATTACGTTAATAGCAAATTTTTTATCTTTTACATAGTTTAATTTAGCAACAAGCTCTTCTGAAGAGATGCTATTTCCAGCAAAAACAAGTTCCATTCTTGGTTTTTTAAGTGAATATGGTCCGTAAATGTAGTCATATCCAGTTTTAGCTCCTAAATATGAACCACCAATTCCAATTACCACAACAACTTCTACACCTTGTTCTTCTCATTGGTCAGCTTTTGCTTTCATTGCTTCAAGTTCAGCTCTATCGTATGAATTTGGTAAATCATATCATCCAAGTCAATCTTTTTCAGCAACATTTTTGCTTAATACATCATTATGAATTTTTGTAACTTTATCTTGAAGATAAGCAACATCACTTAATCCATTTTTTAATGCAGGTTTAGTATTAAGTTCTAAATATTTTAATGCCATTAAAAAACTCCTTATTTTTATATAAAAATTTAAATTTAATTATTGTTTATTTATTATAGTTTAAAATATTTTTTTTCAAAATTACGAAGATATTGTAAAAAATATTTTGACTCCTTAAAAACAGCAATAAAAGGCATTTTGTCAAAAGAAGTTTTTCCACATTTTCACAAATTGATCCTTTTTTTCAAAACTAGAAGGGTTATTATTTTAATTTTAAGCAAATTTATTTATAAGCTGCCTTGAATAGAAAATTTTACTAACTTTAATTAAAATCCAAATCGCTAAGTAAAATAGGGAAATAATTACTTTTTTAACTATTGTAAAAAACAATAATTTTTTTATGTTTTCCAACTAAAAGTAATAAAATAAGAAAAGCAAAACAAAGGAAAAATGATATGGTAAAAAGTAATATTTATAAGCGAGTAGAAAGAACTTTTTTTATTCTGTTTACAGCAATATTATTACTTTTTATTTTTATATCTTTTTTTATTAAAGATGGCTATTCATATTTCCTTGGTTATGCGATAGGAGCATTATCAGTTTTCTTAACATATAAAGTAAACTTTATGGTTTCTTTTTTTATTTTTATTAGACCTAAAAAAAGCGCATTCTTTTTTGGATTTTTAAAATTCCTTCTAGTGCTATTATGATGAGCTATTATTACGATTGCTATTGTTCAAATAGACCTAGATTTTCACGCTTATTTAAAAAGAGAAGCTGATAATTCACTTTGATATACACTAGCTCCAATTAACATTTTTACTTATGTTTTTGGTGCTAGTATGATATTTATCTCTATTATGGTTGCTCATATTTTTGAAGCAATCAAAATTAAGAAAATGAAAAAATAGGAAGGAGGTATCATGAACGAAATGATGGATAAGATTTGACAATGAAATCAGCCGCAACTTTTTTCACTGTTTGTGACCGTGATTATTATCATAATAATTTCGCTTGTGGCTTATTATAAAGTGTCAAAAGTTAAACCACATGAAGCACCTAAAGGAATTGCTTTTGTTGCTGAAGCTTACGTTTCTGGAATTGACAATAACTTAAATGATGTTTTTGAAGGAAAATTAAGTAAAAGTAAACCTTATTTATTTGTTTTAGCAACCTTTTTAGTGATTGGAAATATGCTTGTTGTTTTTGGTCTTGAACCAATTGCTTCTTCATATTCAATTCCATTTATCCTTGCAATTTCTAGTTGATTAGGAATTTTTGTTATCGGTGGAATTTACCAAAAAATTAGATATTTAAAGAAATATCTTAATCCGCTTGAAATTCCAGGTGCTTTCTCACCGCTTATTTCTCTTTCACTTCGTTTATATGGAAATATTGTTGGTGGTGGAGTAATTATGTTCCTTATTTACACCATTTTTGGTTATGCATGAACTTCAATTTCACCAAATCACCAATGATACTTTTTCTCAGTTATTTTTACACCTATTTTTCATATTTATTTTGACTTATTCGATACGTTGTTACAATGTTATATTTTTACCCTTTTAACTTCGATTTATTGACTTAGCGAAGTAAGCGAGGGTGAAGAAGAAAAAGGATCAGAAACAAAAGGTGTAAAAAACTTTTTAAGTAAACTCAAACTAAAAAGAAAAACAAATGCTATTTATTAATCATTTACATTTTGGAGGTTAATTATGATTGAAACAGTTACAAAATTATTTGAAGATGCACCAAATGCAGTACAACAAGCTGCTACTAGCTCAGATTCATCATTAAAAGTTGGTCTTGTTGCTATTGGTGCTGGACTTGCAGCAATTGGTTGTTTAGGAACAGGTATTGGACAAGGTTTTGCTGCTGGTAAAGCAGCTGAAGCTGTTGGGAGAAACCCAGAAGCTGTAAGTAAAATCCGTACAATGCTTATTCTTGGTGATGGTATTGCTGAAACAGCCGCAATCTATGCTTTTGTTATCGCTATTTTAATTCTTTTCGTGCTTAAATAATAATGACAACATTAGTTACAAAATTATTTGCTGTTGATACCCCTAAATCAGCAACTGAGGGGCTTCAAGAAAAATTCAGCACTTTATTCCCAAGTATTCCATTAATGCTTGCTACAATTATTGCTTTTGCAATTTGTTTTGGTTTTCTCTTTTTCTTTTTATATCGTCCAGTAAGAAAAATGATTGCCAAACGTCAACAATTTATTCAAAAAAATATTGATGATGCAATTAGTTATAAGCAAGAAAGTTTGGATAAACTTAATTTAGCTAATGACAATTTGAAAAACTCACACAAGCAATCAGATATGATCATTAATAATGCTAAAATTAAAGCGGAAAAAGTTATCGATCGCTATACTAAAAAAGCAAAAGATGATGCACGTAGATTAATTGAAGAAACCAATTTAGACATTCAGGCTCAACAAAGAGAATTTGACAAAAATTCTAAAAAATACATTACCGAAGTGGCTGTAGAGCTTGCTAACAAAATTCTTAAACGTGAAATTTCAAAATCTACACAAAAAGAAATTATTGATGAATTCTTAAAAGATAACAGTCCAATTGAGGATATTTAATGTACGTTAAAGCTAACCCTAATGGGTATGCACTAGCTCTTTTTGAACTTGTTAAAGAGCAAAAAAACTTTGAAGAAATTCATCAACAAATGAAAACACTTCGTGAAATTATTGATAAAAATCCTGAACTTATTTTGTATTGAAAAAATGCAAATATCTCACTTAAAGATAAATGAAGTTTAGTTGATGAAATTTTGCAAGGATTTGACAAACTCATTATTAATACTTGCAAGGTTATTATTGAACGTAGAGCTTCATTTATGATGAAAAAAATTGTTACTCACTACTTGAAACTTTCAAATGAGGTGCTTAACATTCTCTTTGCTAAAGTTATCACAGCTTTTGAACTTGATGAAGCAACAATTGAAAAAATTAAAAATAAACTAGAAAATCAAACTAATAAAAAAATTGAAATTCTCACTGAAATTAATCCAGATTTAATTTCAGGGTTTCAAATTGTTTTTGATACTGAGTTGTATCAAAGAAACTACAAAAATGACTTATTAAACTTAAAAAATCAAATTATCAATGATGAAAGGGGGAGATAAAATATGGCCAATCGTTTAGATGATATTTCAGCAATTATTAAAGAACGTATTCGTCACTTAGATGAAAGAGTGCATCATACCGAAATTGGAAAAGTTATTTCAATTGGTGATGGAATTGCGCTTGTAAGTGGGCTTGAAAAAGTCCAAAATGGTGAAATTGTTATTTTCGATAATGATATCTACGGACTTGCTATTAACCTTGAAGAAGAAGCAGTTGGGATTGCTCTTTTTGGTAATGCTAATGATGTTTCTGAAGGTGATACAGTTAAAAGAAGTGGTGAAGTTATTTCGGTTGAAGTAGGTGATGCCCTTCTTGGTAGAGTTGTTGATTCGCTTGGAAATCCAATTGATGGTAAAGGTGTAATTAAAGCGTCTGAAAAAAGTCAAATCTTCAAGGTTGCTTCTGGTGTAATGAGCCGTAAGGAAGTTAATCAACCACTTGAAACAGGAATTATTGCCATTGACTCAATGATTCCGATTGGAAAAGGACAAAGGGAACTTATTATTGGTGACCGTCAAACAGGTAAAACAGCTATTGCAATTGATACAATTATTAACCAAAAAGGTAAGGGTGTAAATTGTGTCTACGTTGCAATTGGACAAAAAAACTCTACAGTTGCTCAAATTGTGCAAAAACTTGCTGATACAGGAGCTTTAGAATATACTACAGTTGTTGTTTCAGGCGCTAGTGAACTTGCTCCTCAACAATACATCGCTCCTTATACCGGAGTTACTATTGCTGAGTTTTGAATGAAACAAGGAAAAGACGTGCTTATTGTGTATGATGATCTTTCTAAGCATGCTATTGCTTACCGTACACTTTCACTTCTTCTTAGACGTCCACCAGGTCGTGAAGCTTACCCAGGAGATGTTTTCTATCTTCACTCACAATTACTTGAGCGTGCAGCTCGTTTAAACCAAAAATATGGAGGTGGGTCAATCACTGCCCTTCCAATTATTGAAACTCTTCAAGGTGATATTTCAGCTTATATCCCTACAAACGTTATCTCGATTACTGATGGTCAAATTTTCACCCGTGAAAATTTATTCAACTCAGGACAAAGACCTGCAGTTGATGTTGGTTTCTCAGTTAGTCGGGTAGGGTCAGCAGCTCAAACTAAAGCTATGAAAAGTGTAGTTGGTTCATTAAAATTAGAACTTGCTCAATATAATGAAATGCTTGCTTTTGCTCAATTCGGTTCGGATTTAGATGATTCAACTAAAACTATCTTAAATCACGGGGCAAAAGTTTATGAACTTCTTAAACAAGAACAATATTTCCCAATTTCACAAGTTGTGCAAATTATGCTTCTTTTAGGGGTTAAAGAAAGAATTATTAACCCTTTACCAAAAGAATACATGCATGAATATCGTTACCGTGTAATGTCATTTATTAATTCAACTCCTGAAGGTAAACTTATTGAATCAGAAATTACAGATACTGGAGTAATTAGTGAAGCAAATTACAAATTAATGGAAGCAACATTGGTTGATATTGTCACCGAAATTATTGCAACTATTCCAAATTACGATCCAAAAATGTATAAAGCTTTTCCATCAAAATACTTAAAAAATAAGGCTAATTAATGTCAAATTTAAATGCTTTAAAAAATAGAATTGCAGTAGTAACTAACACTAAAAAAATCACTAATGCAATGCAATTAGTGGCTGCTTCAAAACTTAGAAGAGCTAGAGAACAAGCTGAAAAAGTTAAATCATACCAAGATATTCTTGAACTTACCTTTCACGATTTAATTACAAACATTTCTCCTAATGATTTTAAAAGTGTCTTCCCTTCAAATGATGAAGTAGAAAATTCACTTTATATTGTAATTACTAGTGATTTAGGGCTTTGTGGTTCATATAACTCAAACATTGTGCACTTAATTGAAAACAAAATTAAACCAAATGATAAATTAATTGTTTTAGGAACCAAAGGTTTAGGGATGTTATCTGAGAAATTCAAAAACAACATCGTGGATCATTACACCAACTATGGAGATACAGTTCCATACAAAATTGGTGACAAAATTACCAAGCTTGCTTTAAAGCTTTATCACGAAAAACAAATTAGAAACATAAATCTTGTTTATACAAAATTTATTAACAATATCTCGCAAGAAGCGGAAGTGAAAAAGATTTTTCCTTTCGATATTAGCAATGATTCAAGATATGTAAGTTATGTGGAATTTGAACCTAATCCTGAAACCATTTTAAAAAACTCAATTCCGCTTTATATTGCAAGTATGATTTATACCTTAGGAACAGCTTCAAAAGTTTCTGAACTTGCAGCTCGTAGAAATGCTATGGAAAATGCTACAGATAATGCTGAAGATCTAATTCAAGCTCTTTCACTTGAATTTAACAGAAGTAGACAAAGCATTATTACACAAGAAATTAACGAAATTGTATCTGGAGCAGATGCAACATAAAATAGGAGGTAAAAATGCATAAAAATGTTGGAACAATAGTTCAAATTTTAGGTCCTGTTGTCGATGTTCGTTTTACCGATGGCAAACTTCCAAAATTGCTTAATGCCATTATTTGTGAAAAAGATGGTGAAAAATTTACATTTGAAGTTGCTCAACACATTGGAGATGATACAGTTAGAACAATCTCAATGGTTTCAACTAATGGTTTATATCGTGGCCTTAATGCTTATGATACAGGAGCTCCAATTTCAGTACCAGTAGGGAATGAAATTTTAGGACGTATGTTTGACGTTTTAGGTAACCCAATTGATGAAATGCCTATGGATCCAAACGTGCAAAAAGCTTCAATTCACGCACCTAGCCCTTCATATGAAGAACAAAAAACATCATCTGAAATTTTAGAAACTGGAATCAAAGTTATTGATCTTTTAATTCCTTATGCAAAAGGTGGAAAAATTGGTCTTTTTGGTGGAGCTGGAGTTGGTAAAACTGTTTTAGTTCAAGAGTTAATTAACAACATTGCAACACAACATAATGGACTTTCAGTTTTTGCCGGAGTTGGTGAAAGAACTCGTGAAGGAAACGATTTATACTACGAAATGAAAGCAGCTGGTGTTTTAGATAAAACAGCGCTTGTGTTTGGTCAAATGAACGAACCTCCCGGGGCACGTATGAGAGTTGCTTTAACTGGTTTAACAATGGCTGAATACTTCAGAGATAAACAAAACCAAGATGTGCTTCTTTTCATCGATAACATCTTCAGATTTACCCAAGCTGGTAGTGAGGTTTCTGCTCTTTTAGGTAGAATGCCTTCAGCTGTTGGTTACCAACCAACACTTGCTACCGAAATGGGTGCGCTTCAAGAAAGAATCACTTCAACTAAGAGAGGTTCAATTACTTCAGTGCAAGCTGTTTATGTGCCTGCTGACGATTTAACTGACCCAGCACCTGCTACAACTTTCACTCACCTTGATGCTAAAACTGTTTTAGACCGTGGAATTGCTGCGCTTGGGATTTATCCTGCCATTGACCCACTTGAATCTTCATCAAGATTACTTGATCCACTTGTAGTTGGGCAAGAGCACTATAATGTTGCTCAAGAAGTAGTTGGAATCTTACAAAGATTTAAAGAGCTTCAAGATATTATTGCTATTTTAGGGATGGGTGAATTATCAGAAGAAGATAAGAAAATCGTTGCTCGGGCACGTAGAATTAGAAACTTTCTTTCACAACCATTTACAGTTGCTGAAAAATTCTCAGGAATTAAAGGTTCATATGTTAAATTAAGTGATACTATTAGAAGTTTCAAAGAAATTTTAAGTGGTGAATACGACCATTTACCTGAAGATATCTTCAGATATGCAGGAAGCATTGACGAAGTTAAAGAAAGAGCTAAAAAATTAGAAAATGTCTAAAGTTTATCTTAACATCACAACACCTACTGGAATTTTCTATGTAGGAAAAGTGGATATTGTAACTTTAAAAACTGCTGAAGGTTATATTGGTCTTCAGTCACACCGAAGCCCTTTCTTTAGTAATGTGGAAATTGGAAACCTTATTATCGGTCACGAAAATGATAAAGACTCAATTAAATGTATCATTGGTGGCGGATTAGTGTATGCCGATTCGACCAAAATCAACATCATCACAGATGATATTATTAATGTTAATGACATTGATTTATCACGTGCAGAAGCAGATAGAGATAAATACATTAAACAAATCGAAGAAAGCAAACAAAAAGATATGAGCACTGCCAAACTTGAGCTTAAACTTAAAAAAGCTTTAGGTAGAATTGATGCTTATAATACATATCATAAATAATAATTAATTACCATTCCTTGTATCATAAGGAATGGTTTTTGTTTTGCTTTTTAGGCCGCTAAGGCGCTTTACCCTGTGTGCAAGGCCTAAAAAGCAGTTATATAACCTTTCCCACTTAGTAACATTAAATTTGCAAGGTGACAAACAAAAACCAAGCTTAGAATCTAAGCTTGGATTTTTACCTTTATTTATTTCTTAATGCGAGAAAAGAGTATCATTAATGCTAAAATCAAGCAAATGACAACCATTATGCATACTGCAAGTATTAAAACCATTTTCCCTTCCTTTCTCACTGATAAGCATATACCAATAATTTTAAACAAAAAAACCTTAGAGAGAAGCCTCTAAGGTTAAAAATTTAAATAAATTTTAAATTATTGAGCTTTTTTAGCAAGACGTTTGTTAAATGCATCAATTCTTCCTGTTGCTTTAACTTGTGTTCTGTTTCCTGTGTAAACTGGGTGGCAACCTGAACATACGTCAACTGCGAATGATGATTTTGTAGATTTAAAGTTAAAAGCTTTATCACATGTAGAGCATTTTACACTAACTTCAACGTATTTTGGGTGGATATCTTTTTTCATAAATATATCTCCTTTTTAACTATTTTGAGTAGAACTCAACAACTAATGCATCTTTAATTTCTGGATGCAATTCGTTTCTTTCTGGTAAACGATCTAATGTTACTTTGAAGTCTTTTCTTGTAAGTCATGCTGAAGCAGCTTTAGCTTCCATTGAATCAAGAATTTGTTGATTTTTTTGTGATTTTTCTTTTAATTCTACTACATCATTTACACTAACAACCATTGAAGGAATGTTAGCTTTTTTACCGTTTAATGTAAAGTGACCGTGGTTTACTAATTGACGAGCTTGTCTTCTTGTAGAAGCAAATCCAGCACGGTATACTAAGTTGTCTAAACGAACTTCTAATAATTGAAGTAAGTTTGTACCTGTAACACCTTTGATTTTAATAGCTTTTTGGAAAGTTTTAACAAGTTGTTTTTCACTAACTCCGTAAAGGTGTTTAACTTTTTGTTTTTCGTATAAGTGTAATCCGTAATCTGAAAGTTTTACTCTTTTGTTTCCGTGTTGTCCAGGTGCATAAGTTCTTTTTCTACCTTTTGCAAATTCTTTTCCTGTTTCAAGAATTGAAAAACCTAAACGACGTGATTTTTTAAATACAGGACCTGTATATCTTGACATGTTTTTCCTCTTTTCTGCATAAAGAGAGGGTTTATTTCTAGCTAGATAAATTTAATTTAATGCTTTCAATTTAGCAGCAAATTTACTTACAAAATTTAACATATTAAATTTACTTACCAACCATAATAAACTGCTGTTATTTATGCTTATTTATTTTATCAAATCTTGCGCTTTAGCAAAATAAAAAAAGATAAAAGAATTTTATTTAAAAATTGGAAAAGTGACGCGCAAGTTAAGTGTCAAAAAAATAACAATGCTTTTTTAATGTTTAAATTATAAAAAAATTAGAGCTAAAAATGAATAAATACTGACAAAGGTAAAATCAAAATTGCAAGCCCTTGTGGCTTGTTTTCTTATAAATTTTGAAGTTCTTTTGCTTCTTTTCTCCGAAAGAAAAGAAGGCCTGTGCGGCAGCGCAATCTTTGAATCTGTAACAAAAGATAGACATAGAACAATACAGCGATAAACTGACATTACACATCAAATGGGCTTCAACCACAAAAATCTAGTTTAGCGCTTAAATACCAAGCTTTCTTTTATTGCTATTAATTTGAATTTTGAAGTTCTTTTGCTTCTTTTCTCCGAAAGAAAAGAAGAGAAGGCCGCGTGCCAACGCAATTAATGTATTTGTAACAAAAGACTGTCATTACAAGACTATTCTTATTTAAACTGATATTTACACAAAAAATAGTTTTTCTTCACATAAATTTGGTTTAGGTCATCATTCTTGAACTTAGCATTTATTGATATTAATTTTAATTTTCTATTGCTAATATTCTTTTGTATTCATCGATTTGTTCTTTGATTCAAAACACGTATTCTTGTGTGAGTGAATTGAAACTTTTACCCTTCGGAATAAATCTTCTAATGTATCTATGAGCATTTTCAATTGAACCTTTTTGATACGAAGCATAAGGTTTACATTTAAATAACTTTTTCTTACCTACCACTTTATGAAGAAGTGTGTTTTCACTACCGTTATCTACTGTTAAGGTTTTTATTTCGAGATTGTATTTTCTTATTAACATCCTTAATGCTTTGTTAATTGATTTTGCATCTCTTTTTGTTAAAGCAATGTATAACTCTCTAGTTTTACGATCTAAAAGTGTGAAAAGAACAAACTTATCTTCTCTTTTACCAACTACTGTATCAGCTTCAAAATGACCTTTTTCTAATCTTAAATTTGCTTCTTTAGGTCTATATTTTACGTCTCTAGCGTGTATCAATGACCTTTTACCTTGCTTTAATGTAGTTTTTGTATAACCACCTCTTGATAAATATAAAAGCGGGTCAAAAGAAAGTTTTATTCTTTGTTGCTTTAGAGCTTTGTAAACTGTGCTAAATGTAGGACAAAAAGCATTTTGATTTGTTTGTTTAAACGAGTTAATCATAAACTTAACAGACATTTTACATTTAATGTTTTTAGAGTTTTTGCTTGCTTTTTTTCTTAATTCTTTAGTTACATCGTTTCAATATTTCTTAAAGTGACTTCACTTATTTTTTTGTGATTCTGACACTATCATTAACCTTTTGGTTTTATAACTAAGCAAATGATTTGATAGTTTTCTGAACGAGAGAAATTTAGTTATAAAAATTTTAGATCCGCAAATTTTGCAAATAACTTTATTTTTTAGGCTTTTATGATAGTCATTTTTTTCAATCATTATTTCCATTTTTTGCTTAACCGTTCTAGATTGATAACCAAAATATTTCGCCGCTTTTGATACTGAATTCAACAATAGAACTTTCAAAATAATTTCCCACATTAAGAGTATAGATATTTGTTTATCTCTAAGCAACCTTTTAGACGAAACATTTGAGTGAAGACGTTTTATCTCATCATCAGATTCTTTGATGATGAAGTGACGGAAGTTTTCAGCATTATTTTTTACACAAATAATATTTTGTTTAGATAAATCTATTAATTTTTTCATATAATAAAAATGTGTCCTTTCTATTTAGCATTATTATTTTACACAATGGACACAAAAAAGTCACACGCATTAAATTTGCGTGTGACTTTTCTAATTTATAAAAAGAATTTTATTCTTTTATCCCTATATTTATTATTTATAACTTAATTTATCGTGCTCTTCTGGACTATATGATTTAATAAATTCTGTCATTAAATCAACTGTAGCTTGAATATCTACAAGTGATGCAAGTCCGATTGGACTGTGAAGATATCTTTGTGGAATTGAGATAGTCATAACGGCTGCTCCACCGCATCCGTATTGAAGTTCAGCAGCATCTGTACCACCACCTTCAGCTACATATTTGTAAGCAGGAATGTCTTTAGCTTTAGCTACATTCATTACATAATTAATTAATTTCGGATCAGGTAATGTTCCACCATCTTTAACAAGGATGCTTACACCTTTTCCAAGCACTGGTGTT
Source organism: Mycoplasmopsis gallinacea (assembly GCF_012220205.1). Lineage (NCBI taxonomy): Bacteria > Bacillati > Mycoplasmatota > Mycoplasmoidales > Metamycoplasmataceae > Mycoplasmopsis > Mycoplasmopsis gallinacea. Next base: position 1,146,912 of record NZ_CP047225.1, read on the forward strand.
CCAGGAATACATCCTGTTGTATCATGAGCAGCTCCTGTATCAACTGCAAAAGCAACATCAGGATTAATGATGCTTACAGATGTTTTAGCACCTCTAGTCCCAACTTCTTCTTGAACTGTTCCAACTAAATAAACATCACAATCAAGTTCTAAATCAGCAATGTTATTTGCAATAGCTTCAAGCGCTGTAACTCCAGCACGGTTATCCATCGATTTACCACCAATGATGTTATTTGCAAATTCAATTGTTTCACCAGCAATGTAAATTGGATCTCCAATTGCAATTCCAGCTTTTGTAACTTCTTCATCACTTGTAAATCCTAAGTCAACAAAAAGTTCTTTAGCTTCAATTGCTTTAGTGAATTTTTCTCTTTCTAAAATGTGAATTGAAGTGTGTCCAAAAACTCCAACAAATCTTTTTCCTTCAGATTGAGTTACCACAGTTGCTTTAGTACCAATTACAACATTTGGTCATACTCCACCAACTGTAGTTACCATAATGTTCCCATTTTTTTGGATGCTTCTAACCATGTATCCAACTTCATCCATGTGAGCTGCTAACATAACTTTTGGAGCATTTTCTCTTTTTGATTTTTTGAAGAAAATAACTGAGCCAAGAGCATCTCTTGAAATTTCAAAACCACTTTTGATTGATTTTTTAAGCTCATTCACAATTGGTTCTTCAAAACGAGAAATAGCTTCAATGTTCATGTAAACATTAAGTCTTTCTGCTAATTTTGAGTATTTTTTATCCATAAATAAACCTCTTTAATAAATATTGTTTTTAATTAATTCAATTTTATAGAAATATTTAGAAAATTAACTATTTTCAATTAAATCTTTGTATCAATAGAATGACTTTTTAGGGTAACGCGCAAAATCACCAGTTCCATCATCATGACGATCGACATAGATAAACCCATATCTTTTTGCAAATTGACCAGTTGTAGCTGAAACTAAGTCAATGCACCCTCACATTGTGTACCCAAAAAGATCAACTCCATCATTAATTGCTGCTTCCATCGCTTTAACATGCTCTGCAAGGTAAGCAATCCGGTAATCGTCTTCAATTGTGTTATCTTCGTTTTTAACATCAATAGCTCCAAGTCCATTTTCTGAGACAAAAAGCGGAATTTGGTATCTAGTATAAAGCTCATTTAATGTGTATCTAAGTCCATCTGGATCAATTTGTCAACCTCAATCACTTGATTTTAAATAAGGGTTTTTAAGTCCAAATTCAAAGTTTCCACCTTTAGATTTTTCAGCACTTCCAGCTACATCTTCCACACTAGTTGAATAGTAACTAAAAGTGAAATAATCAACTGTTCCGTGTTTTAAAAGCTCAAGGTCTTGCTCAGTAATATCAAGGCTAATTCCATTATCTTTTCAGTATTTTTTAGCAAAATATGGATATTCACCTCTTACAAGCACATCAGCTGCATAATAAATTCGATGATTCATTTTTTCTTGAGCAGCAAGCACATTTGCTGGGTTGCAATTATAAGGGTATTTAGTAGACATTAAAAGCATGCAACCAATTTTAAAATTTGGATATTCCTCATGAGCAATTTTTGTAGCAATGGCACTAGCAACAAATTGATGGTGAAGTGCTTGTAATTTAGTTTCCAGATCCACATTTCACTCATTCATTGAAATTCCGTTAGCATTTTTATCAATGATTCCTAGTGATAAAAATGCTCCAAGTGGGTGAAGAAGTGGCATATTAATTTCGTTAAATGTAATTCAATATTTAACTTTATCTTTGTATCTTTCAAAGATTACTCTCACATAGTTTTCAAAAAACTTAATTGTTTCTCTGCTTTTGAATCCATCATATTTAAGCGCTAAATTAAGTGGAAGTTCATAGTGTGAAATAGTTACAATAGGTTCAATATTGTACTTAATTAACTCATCAAGTAAAGAATCGTAGAACTTTAAACCTTCTTCGTTTGGCACTTTATCATCACCATTTGGGAAGATTCTACTTCATGCAATTGAGAAACGATAACATTTAAAACCCATTTTTGCAAAAAGCGCAATATCTTCTTTATAAAACTGATAATGCTTAACTGCATCTGCATTTGGATAAAAAGCATTTTCATCGCGGATATAAGTTACTCTTCTTGGTCTATCCACATCACCACCAGTAAGAGCATCTGTTACTGATAAACCTTTTCCTCCTTGGTTATAAAAACCTTCAAGTTGATTAGCAGCAGTAGCTCCACCTCAAAGGAAATTCTTTGGAAATTTACTCATTTTTCTTGCTCCTTAAATTAAATTCATTGTTATTAAAATTTTAAATTATTTTGGTTTTTAAAGCTAATAAATTGTGCTTTTCCCATACTTATTAGGTACAAAATAACCTTCAATATTTGGTATAATTTAAATTAAAATAAGGGAATAAAAAATAATCAAATTTTAAAGGGGATTTATGGTCAAAAAAATTAAAAAAGGATTTTTTGCTTTAGCATTAGCCTTGCCACTTTTTGCATTAATTTCAGCAGCTAAAACAATTAATTTTCCTAGCACAAATACACAAAAGTTAACTTCAGAGACAGCTCAGAAAATTGCAAACGGAACTATTAAATTGGAAGGTGGATTTTATGATTCACTTCTTTTAAATCAACCAATTTTAGATCCAGAAGCAGATGATGATGGAGACGGTATTAAAAACAAAGATGAAATCTTTACATATTTTAGAGATGGAACTGAGTATTACGGCTTAAATTCGCACCCCCGTATGCAAGATACAGACGGAGATGGAATTATCGATTCTCAAGACCAAAATAAACTTGAATGAGATCTTTCTCCTCGTGATATGCTCTTTTTCCAAGAATTAGCTTACCGTGAAACAAAAACCATCTTTAGTATGTTTAATGATGATAATTTTCTTGATTTTAAAAATGATGTTCAAGCTACTTTAAATTTAGCAGAGCCTGGCAAGTATTCTAATGAAAAATATATGCTAAATTCATATGTAAATATGCAATATGAGCTTGCTCGTTTTTGAAAACCTGTTTATATTTATGATGGGCCAAACGGGTATAATGCAATTTGATTTACAAACCAAAGTGATTTCCCTTGATTAAAAAACCAAACCTTAAATGTTCTTGCTATTAGAGGTACAAAAGGTGGAGGTGATTTAGGTGCTGATGGAAAAATTTTCTTCGGTACGCGCCCTGCACAATTATATGAAAATGTAAATCAAGCTTCTTGATATTGACAATCATGAAATTTAAGAAACCCTAAAAATGTTAAGAATTTTAAACCTGAAAACTTTAATACAAAACAACTTGATTGATTAAATACACAAAATGTTGTGAAATTCGCTGTAACCGGGCACTCTCTTGGGGGATATTTAGCTAACGGTTTAGCTGGATATTTAAAAATAAACAAAAAAGATGGTGCTAAAAGTACAAACTTTTTAGGATCATGAACTTTTAATGCTCCAAAAAACAAAGATTCAGAATTTGAAAAAGCGATAAATGAGTGAATTGATGCAAAAATGTCCCACAATTATCGAACTGAAGGTGACTCAATGGGTACTTGAGTTGGATGATTCAAAAATGTGGAAGTTGTAGGACCTGGTGGACACAGCAATGCTGAGTTTTTCAAAAAAGACATAGTTGCTAAGAAATTTACAAATGGAATTAGAAAAGCTGCTGAAGTTGTAGAAAATCCGCAACCACAACTTTTAAACCTTGCTTCTACTAACAAAATTCTAAATGTTAGATACATCAAAAGATTTAGTGGCAATGTTGTTGCTGAATTTGCGAATGTATTTACTAACCAAAAAAGGTTTGCAGATAAAATAAAAAAAGGTTTACCAGCTGGATATAGCTTTGTTTATCCAGATCGAATAAACAATCTTAGCTTAGATTCTCATGATGTTGAAATTAATTTAGATTATCACAATCTTATTTACAATTTCAAGTTAAATGGAAAGATTATTAACACCCAACAATTTGGAATAAATGTTGAAAATGTAGAAGCTCCTGTACCTACAATCCCTACAAATAGCAATATTCGGAAAAAATATGTTCTTAAAAACCTTGAATCAATTCCAGTAGTAACTGATTTTACAAAATCAGCAACTTTTAACATTGACTTAGAAGAAGTAGATAACAAAGCAGATACAACAATAAACTTTATTGATAGTGCAACGGGGCAAAAACTTGAAACTACCATCACAAAAAATACTTATTTAGATGAAAACATTACTTTTGATTCTCAGTGATTAAATGGTGATTATAAATTAACAAATCCAAACACTACAATTACTGTAGGACAAGTAAATAATATTGAAGTAACTCCTATAAATTTCATTCAAAACTTTAACTACTTTTTAAATGGAAAAGTTGTTGATAGAAAAACACATGCTTCTTTAAAATCGCAAGCATTAACTACTCCAGAATTACCAAAAAATCCTAATTTACATAAAGGATATCGAATTACTTCAAACACAATTACAAACCAAACAGAAGAAGCACAAAGTTGAGATGTTGTTCTTGAAGAATTTGAACTTCCAAAAGTTAATACAACATTTAACTTTACATACAATTCTGAAATTATTTCAACCCAAGTTATTAATGATTGAAGTGATGTTTTAATTACAAAAGATAGATTAGTTATTCCAACTCACTACCTTGCTAACTCTTTAGAAGCTAATTATGAAGCAAATAACACCTACACTATTGAACTTTCAAAAGAACAATACACATTAACATATAAATTTATGTTTGGTGATTCTTTAGTTAAAAGTGTAGATATTGTAGTCCCTTATAACGAAGAATACACTCTTCCTTCAGTTCCTACTTCTAATTCTAATGACTTTGAATATAGCCTTGTAAACGCGTTAGAAAAAGTGCGAAATGTGGATCGAAGCCAAACAATAACTGTACAATTACAAAAAGATACAGTAACTACCGTAATTAATTTTGTTTACAAAAATGAAACAATCGAAACAGCACAAATTGTAAAAGCTCCTAGCTACACAGTTACAATGAGCGATGTACATTTACCACAAGGGTATATGCTTGAAAATCCAGGTCAAACAAATATTACAACTGGAAGTGAAAATAATATTGAAGTTAACTTAATCAATAGAACAAGCACATTCACATTAAAAGAAGGTGATGAAGTTATTTCTACTACTAAGGTAACAAAGCGTTTTGATCGAAAAATTTCTGCTAGTGAAATTGATATTCCAAATGGATTTGTCTTAGAAAATACAAACCAAGATTTTACCCCTGGTGAAAATTACGATCTAAGCTTAATTAGAAATAAATATACTTTAACATACAATTTCATTTATCAAAATCAAGTTATTAAAACAGAAACAATAACTGTGCCTTATCATAAAGATTATGTTGTGCCTACTATTCCTAATTCAAATAGTGATGATTTTGTCTTTGAAGCCCAAAATTCAAGCAATTTAGAAAAAATTGCACTTGTTGAAAGAGATGAAACAATCAATGTTGATCTTGTTAAAAAACAAACAAATACAGTAATTAAATACTATGATACAAACCATCTTTTAATCAAAACTCAAACTATTACAAAATCTCCACTTTATGTAGTAACTCAAAATGATTTAGTTCTACCTAAAAATTACATTTTGAATTCTCAGGTTAATATCACAACTGGTCAAGTAAATGAAATTACCTTAAATAAAGAAAAACTTAGAAGTTTAATTAAGTACTTCTATAAAGGTTTTGAGCTTGCTAACCAATTAGTTGTTAAAGATTTTGATGCCTTTATTCATGAATCTGATTTAATCTTGCCAACTGGTTATGTTTTAGCAAACAAAAACCATTTATCCCTTAAAAATGGGGTTGAACATACAATTGAACTTGAAAGACAATCATTTACAGTTACTTATTCATTCTACGATCAAGAAGAAAAAGTTGGAATCGAAACTATTAATGTACTTTATGATGAAAGCTATGCTTTACCACCAATTCCGACTTCAAAAAACCCAGATTATGACTATGTACTTCATAGTGATTATAAAGCTGTTAAACATGTCACTGAAAATCTACACTTTGATGTTCAATTAGTAAGAGCGGTAATTAACACAACTGTAAATTATTACTTTAATAACACCTTAATTAGCACTCAAACATTCACAAAAGCTCCTTCACATGAAATTACTATCTCTGATTTAACTGTTCCTAGTGGATACGCTCTTGTAAATAAAAAAGCTGTTATTCAAAAAGGTGATGTCAATGATTTACAATTAACCGATAATGTTATTCAAACCAAGTTCATTTTTATAAATAACAATCAAGAAATTGATTCAATTACAATTTCGCAATCTGATAATTCAGTAATTGAATTAGGTGAAATTACTTTACCAAAAGGTTATAGAGTATCTAGCAGCGCTTCTAAACGCGAATTTACTCCAGGAAGCACTTACAAAGTTGAAGTTGAGAAAAAGACTTTCGAAGTAGTGTATAAATTCGTTTTTGAAAACAATGTTGTTGCTAAAGAAATTGTTTCTGTTCCTTACTTAGAGTCAGTTCCAAGTGTTGAAATTCCTGATTCAGGAACTAACTCTTTTAAATATAAACTTCAAGGTAGCTGACCAAGTGTTAACAGCGTAGAAGATGATCAAGAAGTTGTAATTAATTTAGTTAAAGATCAAGTAACTACAAAAATTAATTACTTCTATGAAGGTCAAAAAATTAGTAGCCAAAACTTTATTTCATATTCAGGATATCCAATTAATAAAAATGACTTATTAATTCCAATTTATTTTGAGCTTGAAAATGAAAATGTAATGCTTCAAACAGGAACTGAAAATAATTTAGTTTTAGTTCCTCAAAAAATTAAAACAACCTTTGTTTTTAGAGATAAAAATCAAGATGTTGCTACTCAAGTAGTTCTTATTCCTTTTAACGGAGAAATCTCAATTCAAGACATTAACATTCCTAATGGATATGTTCTTAATCAAGAAACTCCTACTACTTTTGCTCCTAGCGAAGAATATGTATTAGAAGTTTCTAAAAAACAATTTACCCTAAAATATCGCTTTATTTTCAATAATAAAATTATCCAAGAAAATGATGTTCAGGTTCTTTATCATGAAAGCTACCAAGTTCCTACTTTTAAAGAAACTGGAAACCTTGTAGCTCCAAAAAACATCACAGTTATTGAAAATGTTGAAAATGACCAAGTGATTGATGTTGTTTTACAAGACAAAAATGAGCTTGATAATAAAGGTTATTCAATGGCTAGATGAAAAGTGTTTTTAATCACTATTTCAGCCCTTATAGCCCCAATTGGAGCGATCTTCTTAGCTCTTAAATTCATTTTCAAAATATGATAAAACTTGCTAATTTTAGGCAAATAAAAACACCGTTACCAAAATAGGTAATGGTGTTTTTGTATAAAAAAACTTACTCGATGAGTAAGGTTTATTGGTGCCTTAGACAGGACTTGAACCTGCACGGATAAATCCAGCGGATTTTGAGTCCGCAGCGTCTACCATTCCACCACTAAGGCAAAAATAATTAATAATTATTTTTGATTCTTTGATAATTTTTCTCGTTTTTGAATTTATAAAATTCAAAAAGATCATCATAAGTAAATCCAAGTTTTACAAATGCACCCAAAGCAATTCTGAATGATCTTTTGATTCTTCTTTTCACTAATAGGGTGTTTTTATTATACATTATTTTAGATATGGATAGAAAAAGTTTCTGGAACTGCACATTGATATCATCGCTTAAAACAAGCGGTTCGATAATAGGTTCAATGTTGTATGTGTTAGCAAAATTGACAAAGAAATGCACTAAATCAGCAAATTCTTCAAGCACTAATTCACGATTAACGTTTTTGTTGACTTTTCAATACTTAAAAGACTGCACTTCATTAATAAATTCACCAGCTTCTACAATTAAAGCTAGAGTTCTTTGAATATGAATATCTTGCTCGGTTAAATTAGGATGCATTTGTTTTGTTTTAATGCTAAATTCTTTATCTAAATCTTTTTGCATTTCAAAAATTTTACTTAAATTCATAGTAAAAATTATAACACCCTCAAGCTAAAATTCGCAAAATAAACTTGATTATTAGGATATTTTTAAGTTTAAGAAACTTAAAGTTTATGTGTGTAATTAAAGCGCTCTAAAACCCTAATACCCCTTAAATTTGCACCTATAAGGTCGCGTGCTATATCCAACCCGGAAACTAGGAGCCGCTATTAAGGGGGCATTAAAAATTAAAAAACAAGCAGCACTTGCTACTTGTTTAAGAATTATCAGGATTGGAATTATTCTTCAAAATTATCAAATTCGAAATCGTCGCTACCAAATGTTTCTTGACCTTGGAAATCTTCGATTTCTAAATCTGAAAGATCAAAGTCAACATTTTCAAGTGATAATTGAGGAACGATGTTTTGTGGATCAAATTTATCTTGGAAGTATGAACGTGGATCACGAATGTCGTATTTTCCTTTAAGTTCATAATTTGAGTTTGTTCCAGCAGGAATTTTACGTCCTAAAATAATGTTTTCTTTAAGTCCGTGAAGGTGGTCAACTCTGTTGCTAATAGCTGAGTTAACAAGCACTTTAGCTGTTTCTTGGTATGAAGCAGCTGAAAGGAATGAGTCACTAAGTAAAGGAGTTTGTTTAGCTCCACGAATTTTAACTTCACCAAAGGCTGGACGTTTTCCTTGAGCAAGTAAACGACCATTTTCTCTTTGATATACGAACATATCTACTAAGCTTCCTGTAAAGAATGATGAATCTCCTGAATCGGTAATCATAATTTTTGAAAGCATTTGACGAATGATAATTTCGATGTATTTATCTGAAATTGTAATCCCTTGAAGACGGTAAAGTCTTTGAATTTCTTTTAAAAGGTAGTTTTGTACAGCACGTGTATCTGCATATTGAAGAAGTTGGTTAAGAATAATTGGTCCTTCAAGAAGTTTTTGTCCACTAAATACGTGATCTCCAACTTTAACTCTAAGTTTTTGTGAAACTTTTCCGTTGTGAACTTCTTTTTCTAAGTTTCCATCTTTGTTTTTGTATGTAACTTCGATAAGGATTGTATCTGTATCTTTTCCTTCTTTGTTTTTGCTATTGTAAATTGCTGTAACTTCACCAGTTACTTTAGAAATAACAGCTGGTCTACCTCAAGGAGCATCGAAGGCATCGATAAGCTCAATAAGTCTACCGAATCCACCAGTAATATCTTCAACCCCGGCAACCCCTCCGGTATGGAATGTACGCATGGTAAGCTGTGTTCCAGGTTCTCCGATACTTTGAGCAGCTACAATACCAACTGCTTCACCGATGTTAACGATTCTGTTTGACGCAAGGTCTTTTCCGTAACATTTTTTACATACCCCATTACGTGTATGACATGAAAGTACTGAACGAATTTCAACTTCTTCTTTTCCGTATTTTTTGGTAATTAAAGTTGCAATTTCAGGTGTAATGAATGTATTTGATTTAACAACAACATTTCCGTTTTCATCGTAAATATCTTTGTTTGTGAATCTTCCTTCGATTCTTTCTGCAAGAGATTCAATAACTGTGTCAGTTTTGGTATCTTTAATGTCTTTAACAACAAATCCAAAGTCACTTCCACAATCTTCTTCACGTACAACGATTCCTTGAGCAACGTCAACTAATCTACGTGTTAAGTATCCAGATTTAGCGGTGTTAAGCGCAGTATCTGTAAGTCCTTTTCTGGCCCCGTGGGTTGATGAATAAAATTCATATGCACTAAGTCCATCAAGGAATGATGATTTAACAGGAATTTCAACTGTACTACGAACCACACGGTCGTTTTCAGCATCGGCTTTAAGAATTTTGGTGTTGTTGTTCATAAGTCCACGCATACCAGCAAGCTGTGTAAAGTTTGATGAGTTTCCACGAGCTCCTGAGGTGAACATCATAAATAATGGGTTATCAATATCTGATTTTGTAACTTCTTTAAGTTCTTTTTCGATTGAGTCTTTAACTTTTGATCATTTTTGAATTGTTAAAGTATAACGCTCATCGTCTGTAAGGTAACCTTTTTCGAAGTACTTTCTAAGCTCATTAATGTAAGCGTCCCCTTCAGCGATTTTCTCTTTAGTTGTTTCTAAAGTAGTAATATCGTTCATTGAAATTGTTGTACCCGAAATTGTAGAGTATCTAAATCCAAGTTGTTTAATTTCGTCAAGGATTGAAGCCACATAGTTTGTATATTTAAATCAAACTTCTTCAAGAGCTCTTGTGTATTGATTAATGTCTCATTTGTTCATTAATTTTTCAAGTGATAATGGTGGTCTTGAAGTTTCATAGCTAATAATTTCAAAGCTTTCTTTGATGAATTTAGCGATTAATTCAGCGTGTGAACGAGGAATTGTATCACCATTGAAGTCTTTAAGGTAAAGACAATCTTCAAGACGGTTTTCGTAGTTGTATTCATCTGTATCGTTAATAACTTTTGCAACATCTTCGATATTTACAACTGCAACGTATTTTTCGTAAACTTTACGAACAATTTTAGCAATGTCTTTTTTAGAAAGACCGTAATTTACAGGAACATTTTTTAAGTATTCTTTAAAGTTTGTTCCATAGTCTAAAACATAATTATCTAAATTATCTTTTGAAGTATGAATTGATTCACTTTCAACAAATTTAACACTTCCATCAGCATTTGTTACTGCTTTTTGATCAACGTGTTTTCCGAAAATAAATTCAAAATCGCTTGGGAAAGCTCTATTAAGAATTAATTTACCAACTGTTGTAAATAAGTAAGGTTTATCTGTTTTTGAAGCTACAGATGATTTACCAAGAGCAGCAACTGGCATCACTACACGTGTATGTAATGTGATGTAGTTATTTTCATAAGCAAGCATTAATTCATCATAATTTGGATAGAAGTTTCCTTCTCCTTTAGCACCTGCTTTTTCAATTGTAAGGTAGTAAAGTCCTAAAATCATATCCTGTGAAGGGTTGATGATAGGTTCTCCATCTTTAGGTCCAAGAACGTTTTTAGATGCAAGCATAAGTTCTTTTGCTTCTCTAACAGCAGCATCAGAAACTGGTACGTGCACGGCCATTTGGTCCCCGTCAAAGTCGGCGTTGAACGCTGTAGTTACAAGTGGGTGAAGTTTAATAGCTTTTCCACGGATTAATACAGGTTGGAACGCTTGAATTGAAAGACGGTGAAGTGTAGGAGCACGGTTAAGAAGAACTGGTCTTCCTTCGATAGCTCTTTCTACATATGGTCAAATCATTGGGTTAAGGTTTTCTACTAATTTTTTAGCAGCTTTAACTGAGTTGATTCCTTCATCTGATTTAAGAATTTCACGAATGATTCATGGCTCAAATAATTTAGCAGCCATATCACGAGGAATACCCACTTCGTGAATTTTTAATGTAGGCCCAACAACAATAACACTACGTCCTGAGTAGTCAACACGTTTTCCAAGTAAGTTTTGACGGAAACGTCCTTTTTTCCCTGTAAGTGCATCAGAAATAGATTTAAGTGGGTGTCCATCTTTAGATGAAACTGGGCTTGGTTTTTTTCTGATGTTGTCAATTAAAGCATCAACTGCTTCTTGAATCATACGGTACTCATTTTGCTTAATAAGCATCGGAGCATCTGATTCATTTCATTTTGCTAAACGGTTGTTTCTGATAATGATACGACGGTAAAGTTCGTTAACATCACTTGTTGAGTGTCTTCCTCCATCAAGTTGCACAAGTGGACGAAGGTCAGCAGGGATAACAGGTAAGTTGTAAATAAGCATACTTGTTGGTTTTTGCCCTGACTTAATAAATGAATTAATGATGGTTAAACGTTTGTAAAGTTTCCCTCTTTCTTGTAATTGTGAAGTTGATAAAGTTTCATTTGCTGAATTAATTAAATTAATTTTTTCTTCAACTTTTTTAGCTTCTTCTTCAAGGTTTACATTTTTAAGAAGGTATTCAATAGCTTGAGATCCAGTTCCAATTTTAGCATCTGAATATTCATGAATAATGTCGTTGTATTCATGGAAATCAATCCCGTAATCTTTACCTGTTTTTGAATCTGCGTATTCAATAAGGTTTTGAAGAGCTTCATTAATATCTTCATATTCATCTGAATCTACTTCGTAATTTCCACGCATTTCTTCAAGTGCGCTACGGTAAATATTAGCAGCGTCATTAATATCAATAATTTTATTTTTTTGAAGTGATTTAAGCTCACCGCTTTCTAAAACGATGTGGGATTTGTAGTAGATTAATTTTTCTAAATCTGATTTAGAAACATTATCTGAATCACCAACTCTTAAACCAAGTAATTTTGAAATGATTGAGTGGTCAATTTTGAAGAATCAAAAGTGAACAACAGGGTTGTGAAGTTTAATGTGTCCCATTCTACTTCTACGTGTGATTTTTGGAAGAATTTTTGGTTTGTGTTTTTCACAAGCAGGAGTTTTTGAACAAGTTGAGTTTTCATCTGATTTTTTGTATTTTTGACCACAAACAGGACATTTATAGTCAGTTGTAGGTCCGAAAATTAATTCGTCAAATAAACCATCTTTTTCAGGTTTATATGATTTATAGTTAATGGTTTCAGCTTTAGTTACTTCACCATTAGATCATTGTGTAATATCATCGTTTGTAGCAAGTGAAAGGGTAATTTTGTTAATTACTTTTTTTGCTTCGTTATCTTGATTAAAATTACTCATTAACTTCTCCTCCTCCATCTACATCTAAGTATTGGTAGATTTCTTCTTCTGCTTCATCTACTTCTGTTTCAATTGTTTCAAGTTTCATTCCAAGACCTTTAAGTTCGTAGCTAAGAACGTTAAATGATTCTGGAGTTCCTGGTGTAGGAAGTTCTCTTCCTGAAACAAGCGCACTATAAAGTGCATTTCTTCCTGAAATATCATCAGATTTATATGTAAGAATTTCTTGAAGCACGTTTGTAGCTCCATAAGATTCGATCGCTCATGTTTCCATTTCCCCGAATCTTTGTCCCCCGTTTTGGCTTTTTCCTCCAAGAGGTTGTTGTGTAATAAGTGAGTATGGCCCAACACTACGAGCATGCATCTTATCATCAACCATGTGGTTAAGTTTAAGCATGTACATAACCCCAACAGAAATAGGTTTGTCAAATTTTCTACCTGTAATTGGGTCAATAATCACTTGTTTTCCACTTTTATCAAGACCAGCTTCTTCTAAGGCAGCTTCAATATCTGGTTTTTTAACCCCGTCGAAACTTGGAGTTACGAATTTAACATTTAATTTTCTAGCAGCCATTCCTAAGTGAAGCTCTAAAACTTGACCAATGTTCATACGTGAAGGAACCCCTTGTGGGTTAAGCATAATGTCAAGTGGTGTTCCATCTTCTAAATATGGCATATCTTCTTCTGGTAAAACAATTGAGATAACCCCTTTGTTTCCGTGACGACCAGCCATTTTATCCCCAACTTTGATTTTACGTTTTTGGGCAATTGAAACTTTAACAATTTTGTCAATTCCATCTTCAAGTACATCACCTTTTTCACGTGAAAGCACTTCAACGTGAATTACAGTACCATTGTGACCGTTTTTAACTTTAAGTGAAGTATCTTTAACGTTAGATGGACGTTGTTGAAGAATAGACATAAGAAGTTTTTCTTCTTGAGTTGGGTTATCTTCTCCTTTAGGTGAAACACGACCAACAAGCACATCTCCAGGAAGCACTTCTGAACCAACTTTAACAATTCCTGATTGGTCTAAATGTCTAAGTGAGAATTTAGATACGTTAGGAATTTCGTTTGTAAGTTGATCTTCACCAGCACGGCTACTTCTAAATTGAATTGTTTGCTCTTCAATGTGAATTGAGGTAAATACATCATCTTTAACTAAACGTTCATTAATAATAACGGCATCCTCAAAGTTATATCCATTTCATGTTGTAAATCCAACAAGAATGTTTTTCCCAAGAGCAAGCTCTCCATCTTTAAATGAAGAACCATCAACAAGTAAGTCACCTTTTTCAACTTTATCACCAACTTTAACAATTGGTTTTTGGTTGATAATTGTACCTTGGTTACTTCTTTCAAAGTTTCTAAGTGTATATCTATCTGTTGTATCACGATCAGTTTTAATGTGGATTCTTCCACCATCTACGTGCACAACTTCTCCAGCATTTTTAGCTGTAATATTATATGAAGAATATTTAGCAATATCCGCTTCAATTCCTGTCGCAACAAAAGGTGCTTCAGCTTCTAAAAGTGGAACTGCTTGACGTTGCATGTTTGAACCCATAAGAGCACGGTTGGCATCGTCATTTTCTAAGAAAGGAATAGCAGCAGCAGCTACAGAAACAATTTGTTTTGATGAAACCTCAATAAAATCAACATCAGCAGGTGTTCCAACGATATAGTTGTAATCACGTCTAATTGTTAATGTAGGATCAACAATACGGTTGTTTTCATCAACTTTAACTGATGATTGAGCAAATGAGTATCCAATTTCATCAGCAGCTGTTAAGTATCTAATTTCATTGTAATCTACAACCCCATCATTTACTTTAAAGTATGGAGTTTGTAAGAATCCAAGTTCATCCACGCTAGCAAAAGTAGCAAAGTTAAGGATAAGTCCGATGTTTAACCCCTCAGGTGTTTCGATAGGACAAATTCTTCCGTAGTGAGTCGAGTGAACGTCACGAACTTCGAATTGAGCTGTATCACGATTAAGACCTCCAGGTCCAAGTGATGTAACTCTACGTTTGTTTGAAACCTCTGCAAGTGGGTTAATTTGGTCCATGAATTGTGAAAGTTTTGAAGAGTTGAAGAAAGTTTTCATTTGGTTTGTAACAAGCTTGTTGTTTGTAACATTTTTAGCTGTTACTTTAGCAGTTTCTTTGGCTCCCATACGTTCACGAGTTGTTTTTTCAAGTTTTGCAAGTGCAACACTTAATTGACCTTCAAGAAGTTCTCCAACTGAAACGATACGTTTATTTGTAAGTGAATCTGGATCATCATCTTGTCCAATTCCAACTGTTAAGTTAAAGTAGTAACCAATTGCTGCAATAATATCTGAAATAAGTAAGTGTGATTCAACTGACTTAGGATCATTACCAATAACAATAACTGGTTCTTTTTCACGATTTGCCATTCATTTTTTGTTTGGATAAACTTTAACTTTAATAATTCTGATTCTTCTTAATAATTCAGGGTAAAGTGAACTAACTTTGTGGTAAATAAGTTCAGCATTAGCTCCTTCGATTTTTTCTGAGGCTACTAAACCTAACTCAAAACTTTCTTGAATTTTCTTAGCAAGTTCATATGTAATAAAAGTGTTTTTCTCAAAAAGAAGTTCACCTTTTTTGTTTTTGATGTTCTCAGCTAAGTATGTATTAGCAATACGATCTACAAGAGAAAGTTTTTTGTTAAGCATATATCTACCGGTTGTAGATAAGTTGTAACGTTTTTTGTCAAAAAGCATTCCTGGAAGAAGTGATTTTTTAGCTTCTTCTGAAATACGATCACCTTTTCTAAGTCCTCTGAATAATTCTTCTTGACATAAATCTGTAAGTTCTTCTTTTGTAAAACTTGAACTTGAGTTGATAATTTTATCTTTCTTAAGAGTCTCTTCTAAAAGTGGGTATTTACCAAAAATTGAGTAAATATCTTTTTCGTCAAACCCAAATGCTCCTAAGAATGTACCTAAGTTAACATTTTTGTTTTTGTCAATTTTTACTTTAACTGCATCAAGTGTAGCTGTTGTAACTTTGTGAGACACTTCAATTCAAGATCCAATTCTAGGTAAAATTTCTACCTTGTTGAAAAGGTCATCTGATTGTTTGTTACGTACACTAAGTCCAAAGTAAGCACCTGGTGAACGAATAAGCTGACTTACAATAACTTTTTCACTACCATTGATGATAAAACTTCCACCTGAAGTCATATATGGAATTTCTCCAATTAAAACATCATCAATTTTAGTTTCTCCGGTTGCTGAAACCTCTTTTTTAAGAGTTGCAAAAATTTTGGCACTAAAGTTAATTCCTTTAGCTTTACATTTTTTAATCTCTTCACCTTCACTTGTAATTTTTTTGAAAGGGTATTCAATTTTAAGTGAGTTTTTAACATAATCGAGTTTTACTGATTTGTTTGCAGCTTCAATTGGATACACTTCCATTAAAAGTTCTTGAATTCTTTTGGTCATGAAAAGTTCAAAACTATCTTTACTTGTTTTAAGAATATCAAAAACAGGAAGTGATTGTTTTGTTACTGAATAATCACGTCTTTCTGTTTTAGGACCGAATTTACGAACTTTATAATTAGTTGCCTTCATAAACATTCCTTTCTATAAAATGATTAAAAGGATGCTACGCATCCATAAAGTAAATAAATTTTACCATAAAAAGATAAATATAGATTATAAAATTTTAAGTTTATTTATGGCGGATTTCTTAATTCTTTTTAAGCCATAAATTATAGTAATTTTAAGGTACAATATAACTTTTAAATTTCTTACAAAAATTTGTGCAGTTCGTTTTTCATTTCTTTGTAAGATTTCTTTTTTAGATTTTTTTGGAAATTTTTTTCAAAAATTCCTGAGACTTTTCACCTTTAAAAGCAATCAAAAAACACGTATAAAACGTGCTTTTTGATTAATGAATTTTTCTAATTTTGTAACTAACTACTTCTAAGAAAATGAAAAAGCAAATTAGCGGTAAAAATAAGGGAATAATTTGACTATAAAGTTCTTTGCTTTGGTAATGAGCGTAAATTGAACCCATTCCTATTGGCATAAAAATTCCAAAAGTAACAGCATCGCGACAAGCACTTTCAAATTCAAAAAACATCAAAGCAATTAAATCATGTTTAATTGCACGGAACTTGAATTTCATAAAAACGAAAAAATTTGAATGTCCTACTCGTTTCATTGTGGTTATTTCTTTTTGGTTAATTGCATTAAAACTTTCAGCAATTTTTCTTGAAAGCGATCTAAAGACACTAAAAGCAATTAAGAATGTCATAAGACCAGAAGCATTGGTTAAATCAATAAATAAATAATACAAAACAACAATAGGGATAATTCTAAAGGCAATTAATAAAACTTTTAAAGGTAAATGAACGTAACTCTTCTGGTTTTTTTCACTAATTAAATAACCATATAAAATAGCAAAAATAGTTCCTAAGAAAGTTGCTGTATAACCCTGAAAAATAACGATTAAAGTGTAATAAAACGGTGTTTTATCCTCATGATATTTTGAAAAGTCAAAACTGAAAAAGTCTGCTAAATAAATTTTAAAAGCATCATAATCAAAAGAACTAGCTTGAAAATCAAATAGACAAGATATACATAAAATAAGCATCAAAAAAAGGAATAAATACTTAATAATTCTTCTTCAGTTATATTTAAAAGAAGTAGGAACTTTGGTATCAAAATTAATTGATGAAGATTCAAATAAAACCTTATTAAAAAATAGCATAATAAGCTCTAAAATAAGGATTGAAAGTAGCATTATCGCAAGGGAAATACCTAAAAATTGCATTTTATCTGGAAGGTAATTTTTATAAAATCACCCAACCCCAATAATACCTAATTTCCCTAAAATACTGGTTCATCTTAAGTTAGATTCAAATGAATAAATAAAAAATAAAAGAACTTTGTTTTTTAATTGTCCTAAGACATTAATTCGAAATGATTGAAACTTCGACATTCCGCCACGAATAGATTGTCAATATTTAAAATAATCTAAATTAGAAAATAATTCACTAAGATATCTAGTTAATCATAACCATGTAAATCAAGCAATAATTAAAGTAGCTGCTAGCGATCCTTTAAAACCACTTTGGAAAAATGAGAATAAAATAAGCACTGGAAAGGATCTTAAAAAGCCGCAAAAGAACTTATTTAGAAGTGAAAATAATTTGCGTCTGTGCAGCTCGCTTGTTGAAAGATAAGCACTAACAAACGCCATTGAAAATCCTATAAAATTACCTAAAGCAACATATTTAAGTGTTACTCATAGGTATTTTAGGTTCCTAACTCATAAATTCTCTCCAGGGAAATTAAATTCATCATGACTTAAAAAGGAAAAAAGTTTATGTAGCTTTCCCTTAAAATAGATATTTCCACCTTTTGCAAACTGGAAAGTGTCAAAATAAACCATACCAAAAATAAATAAAGCAATTGAAGTAAGTAAAACAAAATAGAAAATATACTTTTTCCACTTTCAAAGAATGTATTTTTCTCTTAAAGTAGTAAAGTGGTGAGCTTTGTGAAAAATTCTATTTAAAAAACTCATAGAAATTTTCTTTATTAAAGTCTTTTTGTTCAATTACTTTAGCGATATGACCATCTACAAACACAATTAATTTATCGCAGTATCTTTTAGCAAGCTCAAGATCGTGCAGTGCTAAAATTACCGCTTTATTTTCATTAGTAAAAAGCCTAAAGTCTTCTAATACAATTTCAGCATTGTGAATATCTAAATTAGAAACCGGTTCATCAGCAAGAATGATTTTGGAATTTTCAAAAAGAGCAACAGCAATACTAATTCTTTGTTTTTGTCCACCGCTTAATTTTTTAACTGGGACAAAAGTTTTTTCTTGAATATTTAGAGATTTTAAAATGGCGTAAAGTCTTTCGCGATCTTCTTTATTAATGTAATTAAAGAAATTTGCAAAAGGATTTTTGTATTTTCGATATAACCTAAGAACATTAGAGAAAACATCATCACTTTCGACTAAATTTGGATCTTGCGTAATGTAACTAATTTCTTTTTTATCTTCTCTTGTGATGTTTTTGTTGTTTTTTCCAAATACAAAAACATCACCTGTTGTAATTAAACTAGGATCTAAAATTGCATTAATTGTTGTTGTTTTTCCAGCACCTGAAGGGCCAATAAATCCAATGATTTCACCTTCAAATACTTCTAAATTTAACTCATCTAAAAGAGTAATTCCCTCTTTTACATAAGAAACATTTTTAAATTCGACTATAGGTTTTTTCATATATAAAGTTTATCTTATTTTGAAGATCTTTCGTACATTTCAAGCACTGACTTAGCATTATCTTCAACAATTGAGTAACCGTTAAATCCTTGGTAATTTCCTCAATTGTTTTTGTTTTCTTCCATCATTTTAACAAAAGCCCTTGCTACAGCATCTTGAAGTGCTTTTGGAACTCTTTTGTTAAATACACCTAGATTATAAGGTAATGGGTTAGTTAATGTTAAAATTTCTAATTTTTCACCTTGAATTTTTGGAGTGTATCTATCTGCTTTTTTTACAGATGTTCAACCAAAACTTCCTTGGTTATCAAAAAGAATTTTCTTATCACTGTGTTTTGTTTGTCAATCTTTAATTGATCCATTTGTAAAATCACTTGAATGATCAGCAAGTTCTTTTGCAAGAGTTGTAAATGCATTTCCTTCTTTATTAAAATGAAGTTTTAGTAAGTTTTGTGGTAATAAATATTTACTTCCTGAATCTGGGTCTCCATGCACAATACCAAATGATCTAAATTTTGCTCAATCTTTATCGTCTCAAGCTTTTTTAATCGCAGCTCTTGTTGCATCATCTCCAGAAATTCAAATCATCCCTCTTTGGAAACGAACTCTTTCTGTTGGGTTTTGATATTGATCTGTGTGAATTACGCCGTCAAAGTTTGTTCACTGTGCAAATGGTTTTTCATTAAATTTATCTGATTCAATTTTTGCTATTTTTCTTAAATAATCATTCTCTAATGTACCATCTGAATAGTATCCTTCTTCAGTATCGCCTAAGAAAGTATTAGTTAATGTTTGCACTTTAACATCAAGATTGTCAAGGTTGTTTTTTAAAGCACCTGCTGCCACGAATGCAAAATCTATTCCATCAGCATTTTCTCCACCTTTTTTAAGAGCGGCAATTGTGCTTGTTTTATCTAATGTTGAATTAGCTTTGAACTCTACTTTGTATCAAGATTTGTCTAATTCTTCACTTAAGTATTTTTTAAATTCTGCATATATTTCTTGTGGTACTTCGCTACTTTCTAAAGCAACGTAAAGAATTTGAGAGTTTTTAACCTCTTCTTTTTGACAAGCCACAAATAGTGGTAATGGAGCTAAAACAACAGCTCCTAAACTAAGTTTTTTAAAAAATTTCATAAAAAATCCTCTCCTGGACAGGCGAGGAAAATAAAATACCGACTCGCTCCGCTAGCATTACCTAGTTCAGCTTCTAAGAGTATTTCTCAGCTTGTAAAATTACAAGCACCCCTGTCCTTACGTATATTATACTAAAAAGTGCATATATGCTGATTAAACCATATACTTTTTATCCTTTTTGCAGGTATTTTTAAGAATTTTTTTATTTTTGAGATGTTTTTAATTATTTAATAAAAAAAATAAAGAAAAACACACTATAAATTCAGTAATTAATCCAAATTATAGTGTGTTAAATCGTTATTGTTAAATTATTATTTATCTTTTTTGTTTACTTCGCTATTTCTAACCATATTTTGTGCTTTAAAGTTTTTGTAAGCAATAACTTTAACTACAAATGGGTTTACATATTTTTGAGTAATTCCTTGGACAAATAAATAGAATACTGGTGCCATTAAATCACCAAAAATCATGGCAATAGTTGCACTCTTAATTGAAGTGCTAAATTGAGCTCATGAAACAAGAGTCTTTGTAGTTGTTTCAGTTTGACCTTCACCTAATACATTTGTTATTGATTGTGAGATATAAGCACCTTCTTTTCCGCTTTGGTGAATTAAAATAGGTAATTGTTGAGCAAATCCTCTAGCTGGGTTAATTGCTGCTGTACCACCTAAAATTCCCATTCAAACACTTAATGAAATAATGAACATAATCATTAAATCTCTGTATTTATCATTAATATTTGGTGAGAAGATTGGGAAAAGTAAAATTGCTGTCATTACCATTTCGATAAAGAAAATTCATACGCTACCAATAGAAACTTTAGTTTCATAAGGTAAATTTTTAGCATCTTTAATTAAAGATCAAGACTTTTCAAAAGCATTGTATGCATCAATTGGTGCATTTGGAAGACCCTTTGCATGCTTAGTTGTTAAAAGACCAACTCCATAAATAATTAATCCAGCTGTAATTGCTCCTAAAACTTGGATAAATAATTTATAAAGTGTGTATCAACCTGTATTAGTTCCGTTAAGGAAACGAGTAAGTGTAACTGAAGGGTTTAAGTCACAACTTCATCTAAGGAAGATGAAAAGTACAATTCCTACAGCTATAAAACCTGCATAAAATCCTACAATAATTGGGTGAAGAAAAAAGTGTTCAATAACTTTTTCATCAGTTACAAAAATGCTTAATCCAGCAAGTAAAAGTGAAATTGTAATAGTTCCAAAATATTCTGAAAAACCGTGAATAATTCAAGTTTTTAGATCTTTTGGTTTTTGAGCATTAGCTCTTTTTTCTTTAGCTAATTTGAAAAAATCAAAAATACCAAACTTTTCGCTATTGTCAACTGTTGTCATATAATTATCCGTTCTTTATTCTTCCGTTATCCATAATTCTTAATGCGTGTTCAAAGTTACCTTTTTGCGCATTGTCAGCATTATCAAGAGTTGCTTTAGCAATTTGTGTTAAAGCAAGATCAGTTAAGAATGCTTGATGAGATGTAATGATTACATTTGGTAATTCGATAAGTTCTTTTCATTCAGGGTCAAGTTTCATAAGATCATTTTTTCTATCTGAAACATCTTCGTAGAATCTTCCTTCTTCTCTTTCAAGAACATCTGTCGCAAGTCCACGAAGTTTACCATCTTTAAGCCCTTTTAAGACAGCTTTAATGTCTAAAAGTTCTCCACGAGCTGTATTAACAATCACAGCTCCTTTTTTCATAACTTTAACTGCTTCTTCATCAATTAAGTATCTTGTTGAAGAAAGAAGTGGAGCATGAATTGACACAAAATCACTTTGTTTAAGCAATTCTGTAATTGATGTAAATTCAAAACCAAGTTCATTTGCTAAGTTAGGGAATTTTTCAGCTGCATATGAGTCAAATACTAACACTTTAGCTCCAAACCCTTTAGCAATTTTAATAAAACATTGTCCAATTTTTCCAGCACCAACAACACCAATTGTTGAGTTGTTAATGCAAAGACCATCAAGACCATCAAGTGAGAAATTGTAATCTCTAACTCTATCATTTGCAATGATGATATTTCTGTTAAGTGTCATCATTAATGAAGCTGCAAATTCAGCAACTGATTCAGCTGAGTAGTTGAAAATTCTAAATACTTCAATTCCTAGTTCGTTTGCTTTTCTAATGTCAACTTTGTTGTATCCCATTGATCTTTGAAGTCAAACTTTAATCCCCATTTTTGCCAAAACTTCTAAGATAACTTTGTCACCATAAGTGTTAACAAAACCACAAACTGCATCAAAACCTTCAGCTTTTTTTACAGTATTTAAATTAAGATTTTCTTTAAAATATGTAATTTCGTGACGACCATTATTGTATTTATCAAAATATTTTTTATCATATTCTTTAGCATCGAAAAAAGCTATTTTCATATTATCGTCCCTCCTAAAAATAGTTAATTGCGTTATTAATTGTTTTATGCTAATTATATTTAATTATTATTAAATATACAAAATATGTAAACTTGTAGAAAAAAAATGTGGAATTTTTCCACTATAAAATAATTTTTTTATATTAATAATGTAGGGAGAAAAAATGAATACAGTTTTACTTTATTTAACGCATTATTTAAAAACAAATTATTTACAAATTTACAAAAATTTACTCAGGCCAAATCAAATTGAAATTGAAAGTTTGAAAAAAGTAGAAAGTGAATATTTCATACAAAAAATTGAGTTTTTTACAATTTTTGATGTTTTTTATCCAAAGTCACTCCTTCTTTGCAAGAATGTTCCAATGGTCTTTTTTTACAAAGGGGATCTGTCAATTTTAGAAAAATACTCAAAAGTTTATCTGGTTAATGAAATTCAAAATGTCCAAACTGAAGAAATTTTAAATGACGTTATTTTGAAAAAAAAGAAAAATTGTGCATTTGTTTTCTGTGGATATAAGCAAGAAAGAAAGCTTGAAGAAAAATTAAAAGCAAATAATTGTAAAATAATTTATTTTTGTGCTAGTGGTTTAGATCAGATAAATCACTTGGAAAAAGATAATCCAAATTATTTCTTTATTTCAGCATTTCCAATCAAAACTCACCCTAAAAAGGAATATTTTTACATCAATAATTTTGTTGCTGCAGCTTTTGCTAACTCACTAATTTTTATCTCTTCTGAAAAAGAAAGTAAAGCTAATAATTTGATCAATTGCTTCCTGAATTTAGGTAAGGAAATTTATTGCTTTCCTGCTCAAAACTTAGAAGATGGAAATAACGAATTAATTAAATCAGGAGCTAATTTAATTACTAAAATTGAAGAAGCAATAAAAAATAACCCCTAAGGGCTATTTATTTAATATATTAGTTTTGTTTTTCAGGGTAAACAGAAACAAATTTTCTATTTCTTCTGCATTCGTATTTTACGTAACCATCAATTACTGTGTAAAGTGTATCGTCTCCACCTCTTTTTACATTGTTACCTGGAAAAATTTTTGTACCTCTTTGACGGTAAATAATTGATCCAGCTGTTGCAAATTGTCCATCACCTAACTTAGCACCTAATCTCTTACTGTGACTATCACGACCATTACGGGTAGAACCACCGGCTTTTGTTTTTGCCATTTTCTAAGTACCTACTATCCTAAAATTTCTGTAATTTTAATTCTTGTATATGGTTGACGGTGTCCAAGTTTTCTTTTGTGAGTAGATTTTGCATTGTGACGGTAAACAACGATTTTTTTAGCTTTACCTTGTTTTTCGATTACACCTGATACTTTTGCATTTGTTAAATAAGGTCTACCAACTTGATCATTTACTACTAATACTTTATCAAAAGTAACAACTGATCCTTCTTCGCCTTCTAATTTTTCAACGAAGATTGTTTGATCTTTTTTAACTAAAATTTGTTTTCCACCTGTTTCGATAATTGCGAACATGCATTACCTCCATTTTGTGGCTCGTCTTTAAGGTGTTGCTTAGCAATCTTTAAAACCTTTTTAGAACGGTTACAAAAAAGTAACATTAGTATTATAAAAGAAATTATGAAAAAGCATAATGAAAAAAGTGCAAATTATGCACTTAAATTTTATTAAAAAACTGAATAATAATCTAATGCGTTTGAAGCTTTTTTGACATTGTTATTTCATTTAAATTGAACTAATTTATCTTTAATTTCACCTTCTGGTGCAATTGCACTTTTGATTAAACCTACAAGCGGAGCAATTGAACTAATGATAAGTGGTAAACTTGTTATAAGTGTTGATAATGCAAAACCAGCTTCTGTTTTTAGTTCTTTTTGAGATTCAATTTTTTCTAGTTCATTTAATTTCATATTTCCTCCTATTTCTTATATAAAAAAAGGAGGAAAAAGGAGAAAAAAAGAACAATAAGAATTATTGTTCTACATATTGAGTATTGAATTTTCCAACTATACCATCAATAACATTGACTGAAATTCAAATATTTGGATCAATTAATTTTAAATCATGGATTAGTGATTTAGCTTCTAAATAAAGAATAACTGTTTCAATTTTATAACTGTATTTTCCAGTATATCCTGATTTGAAACGAGTAATTCTGTATGAGTGTCAATAGTTGATTAATTTAAAGTAAGCCATAATTTGTTTTGGATCGCTAGAAATAATTACTAATGATGTTTTTTTGTATTTTGGATATAAAAGGTTAACAGTTAAATTAGTTGTGATAATGTAGGTAAAAGTTGAAAGTTCTCTCATTCCAAAGTAAATTTGTTGCGTTTGAACTTTGGTATCTTGTTTAAGAAGTTCATTGAATCTTACTAAATCAATTGTCCCATTAGGATTAAGTGTAATTTCTTCTGGATTAACTACATAATGTTTTAAATTAGGACTTAAAGCTCCATAAATAATCAAGAAAATACTTGCAGTTACAAAGGAAATAATAGTTAAAACACCACCAATGCTTTTTTTAGATTTAGTTGAAAAGTAGTAAGCTACAATGTCAGTTCCACCTGTTGAACCACCAGCTTTTCATGAAATAGCAATTCCAATTCCAATGAAGAATGAACCAATTGTTCCATATAGTAAAATTGGTCAAGTTTGTCCTTCTTGATATCAAGCTTCTTTTTGTGAAATCACCCTATCACCAACTGTGAATGAATCTTTAAATCCATCTGGTACAAAATTAATTTTTGACATGAAAAAATCATGAACTTCAGGAATGGTGAAAACAAGATTGACTAAAATCTGTGAAATCATAAAGAAAAGAGTTAAATATAAAAAGCTCTTCTTAATTTTTCTTCAATAAAGAATAAATAATGGTAAATTTACCCCAAAGTAAATTAGGGAAAAATAAGGTTTTAAAATAGGTAAAAGAATTGTTAAAAGTGTTGGAATACCAGTTAAGCCTGAAGGGATGGTATCAGCTCTTAAAAGAAAGAATTGAATTCCGAAGTTAAAGATAATTGCACTAACAATAATCATTAAAATTCTTCTTCAATATCTTTGCCAAAGCTGTGGAATTGTTAATTTATGATTACGGTTATTAAAAAGGTACCGTCCCATTTTGTATTTTAAAAAATTAACATCTTCAGTTGCTATATTGATGTGGTTGCTATCTCATTCTTGAAAATTATTTTGCAATGAAAAATCTTGAATAATTTGTTTTTTATTCCCATTTTTTACACATTTTCAAAATTTATGCTTTTGGAAAATGTTGATTTTCATTTTGTGAGATATATCATCTTGAAGGTTTATAAGTTCTTTTGTTTCTTCATTTTTATCAATGTTATTTTTCATAAAATCTATTTTATCATTTTCTAATTTTTAATGAAAAAATAGAACAAAAATCCAACCTTATTTGGTTGGATTTTCTTTTTGACGTTTTTCTTTCGAAGCAATTTCCATAATTATCGAAATAGCAGATGTTATGATGAATAAACAAATTCCAATAAAGATAAATGAATCAGCTAAATTTAATGTTCCTCTATCTTTAATAAAGTTGAAAAAGAATCAATCTTTTACGTGGCCTTTGAAAAGGCAACGATCTAAAAAGTTTCCCATATCTCCAGCTGAAAGAATTGCTAGTGCTACAATGTAAAAATACACTCTTTTTTTCTTTTCGGTTAAAAACATTATTGAAGTTAGAGTAACTAGAAAGATAATTGCACTTAAGACTTGGATTAAAACAATATTTACATTCTCTCAAAGTGTTACTCCACGGTGTCAAATGCTTCTGATGGTAATTAATCCAAAATTTGTTCATTCTGATGAAACATATGGATAAATACTTTCAGCAGGTTTTCTAGTTCCATCAGGCATTACAACTGTATCATTTAGATCTAAAGTATTAATATCACCATGATGGAAAATAAGTGTTTTAGTTAATTGATCGATTAAAAGGAAAACTGCAAATACACCTAAGAAAATTAAATAATTAATTAAGATTTTTTTCTTATTGTTTTTTAGGTGGTTTACGAATCTATTAACTAAGTTTTTTAAATAGTTTTTGATTATTGTTACATTATTCATTTTGATTTAAGTTCAACTTTCTTAAAACTTGATCACAATTTACACAAATTTCACCTGCCATATCTTTAGCTTCAAAGTGGTTTCAGCAACGAAGACATTTTTCAGAAGTAAATTTCACTACTTCTAATTTATCTCCAGGACTTACTTTCCCTACCATTAAAAGAGTAGCAAGGTTTAAATCTTTAGTAAATTGATCTACTGAATTATCAAGAACAAGCTCTAATTCATTTGAACGTTTTACATTTCCGTTTTTGATTTCATTTTCAATTAAAACATTAACTTTTTCTCTAAGTTCAAAGAACTTATCAAATTTAGCAACAAGATCTTGATCCACTTTTAATGAATCTAAATTGTCAAAACGTTCAAACATTATTGATTCAAATTTATTTTCTTTATTAAAGTGTGAATATGCTTCTTCAGCTGTAGTAGGCATAATTGGTGCAATAACTTTAATTACAAAATCTAAGATTTCATATAAGTTAGCTTGAACCATTCTTCTTTCAGTATCATCAGCTGTTCTTACATAAAGAATGTCTTTAGTAATCGAAAGATAGAAAGCAGAAAGATCAACAATGTAATTATTTAAGTGTTTAATTACATTGATAAAACGATATTCGTTATAAGCATTAATAATATTTACTTTTAGCTCTGCTAATTTGTTTTGAACATATTCGTGAATTCCTTCACGTTTGATGTTTGGTTCGTATTTAAAGTCGCTAATGTTTCCAAGTAAGAACTTAATTGTGTTTCTTATCTTACGATAAAGTTCAGTGTTTTGATCTAAGATTTCATTTGAAATATTAACATCATTTGAGTATTCTGAATTAGCTACTCAAGTTCTTAAAATGTCAGCACCTCTTTGTTTTACAACATCAATTGGAGAGATTGTATTTCCTTTTGATTTTGACATTTTTTCACCCTTACCATCAAGAGTAAATCCATGTGAAATAAGTTGTTTATAAGGTGTTACGCCTTTGTAAGCTACTGAGTTAATAATTGATGAGTTGAATCATCCACGGTATTGATCAACTCCTTCAAGATATAAATCAAATGGAGATTCAATTCCTTTTTCAATATCAACAGCAATAGACGAAACCCCTGAATCAAATCAAACGTCCATAATGTCCATTTCACGTGTATAACCTAAATTACGGTAACTTTCAGGAAGAAGTTCATCGGTTGTTTTTTCATATCAAATATCTGAACCATGTTTTCTTACAAGATCAATTACATAATCGAAAAGCTCTTCTTTGAAAACAGGATTTTTATCTTGATCATAGAAAATGATAATTGGAACACCTCAAGCTCTTTGGCGTGAAATTGTTCAATCATGACGGTTTTCAATCATTTGGAAAAGTCTTTTTTTAGCTCATTCTGGATGTGTTTGTACTGAAGAATCAATTTGCTCAAGGATTTGATCTCTAATTTTGTCAATTGAAACAAATCATTGTGTAGTTCCTCTATAAATAATAGGTTTATGTGTTCTTCAATCATGTGGGTATGAGTGTTTTAAACGCTCAAAATGCATCATATTTTCACCAAGGTACTCGCTAATTAATTTGTTAGCATCTTCATAGAAAATACCATCAAATTGGGTGTTTGTTTTTTCAATAAACCCTTTATCTGAGATGTGCATAATCATTTCTAATTTGTTAGCAATACCAATTTGGAAGTCATCTTCACCAAAAAGTGGAGCAATATGAACTAATCCAGATCCATTTTCATCAGTAACGTGGTGCCCAAGCACAACTGGAGCTTCGAATTTTAAAATAGGTGTTTGGTAAGTAATTTTGCCAAGCTCTTTACCTAAGAAAGTTCTAACTACCTGGAAGTTTTCTCATTTAAAAGTAACTGCTAATTTATCAAGTAAAGTTGAAGCTACAATGAATTTTTGATTATTTACTTTAACTACTGAATATTCAATTTTTTCTCCAAGAGCAACTCCAGCATTAGCTAAAAGTGTTCAAGGTGTAGTGGTTCAAATGATTAATTTGTCCCCAGGATTAATTGCTTCCATATCTGAAGAGACAATACTGAAAGAAACAAAAATTGAAGGACTAACTACATCTTGGTATTCTACTTCAGATTCAGCAAGAGCACTTTGAGATGATGGTGATCAATAAACTGGTTTTAATCCTTTATAAACAAGTTTATCAAATACCATTTTCTTAAATACTTCAAGTTGTTTTGCTTCATATTCTTTATCTAAAGTTACATAGTATTTTTCAAAATCTGAAAACATTGATAAACTTAAAAATTGACTTTTTTGTTTTTCAACTTGTTTCATAGCATATTTAGCTGCTTTTTTTCTTAAGATAACTTTATCAATTTCATCTTTACTAATGTTCATTTCAACAAGCATTTTATGTTCAATTGGAAGCCCATGTGTATCTCAACCTGGCACATATGGTGAATAAAAACCTTGCATTGTCTTATAACGAACAATGATGTCTTTTAAAATTTTATTAAGTGCGTGTCCTACGTGTAAATCACCATTTGCGTATGGAGGACCATCATGAAGAATAAATTTATCATTACGTGAGTTTTGCTCTAAAACCTTTTTGTAAATTTGATTATCTAATCAAAACTTTTGGAATTGAGGTTCTTTAATTACTAAATTAGCTCTCATATCAAATTTAGTACTTGGCATATTTAAAGTTTTTTTGTAATCTAAAGACATAATTTACCTTTCAAATTTTAATTTTCATTGCTGTAATCATTGTACATTTGTAAACATTTCTCACAATCTAAAGGAGCTACTTCTCTTATGTAATGATTGTGTTTTTGCGGAACAGCTTTAAAACCATTTACTTTATAAGTTCTTTCAGTATAAATATTAGTATTTTTTATTGCATATTTAACTCTTATTTCAACAGGAACATCACCGGGCAACTGTGACACAGCCAATATTTCAGTTTCAATATCAAATGATTTTGTTGAATTTTGACTAGAAATAAATACATCTAACTGAAATGGATCATGACCTTTAATAGCGTGGAAACAATCCAAAGCTTCAGCGTTATAATCACTTATTTCTTGAGATTTATCTTTTGGGAATTCAATATTGATAATTCCAACGTTGATAAAAATATCTGGTTTGCCGGTTGTCACTTGGCTTTTTAACTGATTTTCTCATTCAATAATTGCATTTTTTAAATCTCTTCTAGTTACCGAATTATCACATGCAACAAGAAGAATTGGACATGCAGTAATTACACTAGTTGAAGCGAGAATTCCTAAGGCTTTTTTATTCATAAACTATTCCTATTCTACTAGTAATTTTAAATAAATTATATAAAAAAATTACTCTTATTTATTAACTTTTAGCCAACAAATAAGAGTAATTTTTTGGTGGCCCCGGCAGGAATCGAACCAGCGACACACAGAGCTTCAATCTGTTGCTCTACCAACTGAGCTACAGGGCCATAATGGCGGTCCAGACGGGGATCGAACCCGCGTTCTCCTCCGTGACAGGGAGGCGTATTAAACCACTTTACCACTGGACCATTTTGGTTGCGGAGGCAGGACTTGAACCTACGACCTCCGGGTTATGAGCCCGACGAGCTGCCAACTGCTCTACTCCGCTATATAATTCTATAAAGAGATGGCGGGTGATGAGGGATTCGAACCCCCGCGGGCCGTGAAGCCCCTGCTAGTTTTCAAGACTAGTCCCTTCAGCCGGACTTGGGTAATCACCCATACAATGGTGGACCTAACAGGATTCGAACCTGTAGCCGACCGGTTATGAGCCGGTTGCTCTAACCGTTGAGCTATAGGTCCAGCACTATTTTGGTCTTATGCTTTATAGAACAATAAGATTTGGTAGCACCGGTGAGATTCGAACTCACGACCTTCCGGGTATGAACCGGATGCTCTAACCAACTGAGCTACAGTGCCATAATGGTGGAGAGTATGGGATTCGAACCCACCACCTCCTGCGTGCAAGGCAGGCGCTCTAGCCAAATGAGCTAACCCCCCATTAAATGGTGAAGAAGACAGGATTTGAACCTGCGACCACTACGTCCCAAACGTAGCGCTCTGCCAAGCTGAGCTACTTCTCCATCTTCTAAAAATGTTGCTTTTATATTATACACAAAAAATTTTTAATAACTAATATTTTTTGCTTTTTTTTATTTTTTATGTGCATTTTTAAGATGCTTATTTATTATAGCACATTTTTAAAATCGAGAAGAATTTTTTTCAATTTTCTTAAAATTTTTATTTGTCTCTCTCCAGATAAATGTTTGACAAAATAAAAGAAGTTGCTATCTGCATCAATATGATTTTTAAACAGCTTATCTACGCTATCAAAGCTAAGATTAAAGTAATAAAAGATATAATCAACTATAAATTCTAAAAATAGTTCTATTGTTGCATTTTTCATTTCTTTTTTAAGATTAGTTTCTTTATATTTGTAATTTAATTCATCAATTAATTCTTGATTTTCTAAATCATCAATACTTTTGAGTATGATTCTACGAAAGTGCTTATAAGCAATTATTTCAAAATAATCAAATACTTGCTTTTGAATAATTTTTTGATCGATTTCAAGATTAAGTTTTCTCACAAATTCTTCAACTAAAATTCAAATACTATAAAAAGAATAATCGCTATTTGTAATTCGAATTTCTTCTCTAAGATAATACATCAAAGTCACTTTCTTGGTTCCCATTCTTCTGAAGTTAACGCACTTATTGTAATTTTTATAAAGATCTCAAAGATCAATTTCCAGTAAGTTATCTTCATGCGAAGGATAAACTTCTCTTAAATAATTATGAGATCAAATTCAAACTCCATGTCTAAGAAAGTATTTGCTTACCAAAAGAAATGTTTTGCTACAATCACATTTATTATATTTAGGTTTATATTTGAGATTTTGTAAATCTAAAATGAATTGATCTAGTAGCTTTTTTATTTTATTATTGATATTTAAATAAACTAATTCAATTACTATCTCTTTTCTGTTAATAAGCTTTGAATCAACTTTAACATCAAATAAATATTTGCCTTGTGATAAATTATCAGTTAGGGATAGCTCTCTTAATTTGAAATATTTACGTTTATAAAACATTTGTCAAAGTTCTTTTTGCTCTCTATAAGCATGATTTATTAAATCATGATGCCTAAATACATTAAATTCTTTAATAATTTCCTTGTTTTTCTCTATTTTTACAAATTCTGAAGTAAAATTTGCTTCTTTTTTAAGATCCATATAAATAATTCTAACAATTTCAGGTAAATTTAAAGCATTTTACTTAATAAATGGAATAAAAATACCGCACAATGGGTTTATTTCATAAAAAACAAGTTTCCCACTTGTTAGCATGAAAATCAATTAGTAAATATACATAATTTATGTTGCTAATTAGGAAAGCCTATTGCACTAGGTTCTTTAATTTGTGCTTTCCCAGTTAGTAGTATTAAAAACTAGTTTGCTTATAATACCTTATCTGCTTACTAGTATAAAATTGTGTTACTAAGTGGGAAAGGTAATAAAAAAACTCCACTAGGGAGTGATTTGTCCTCTGAAAACTGAATAGTAAATTCTTTATAATAATTCATTAAAATGTCTTGAATAACATCTTAACTTTCAAACCTATCAATTTATTAGTAATGGTCAGCTGAATGTATTACTACACTTACACTTCCATCCTATCAACCTCGTAGTCTACAAGGAATTTCAAGGGAATACTCATCTCTGAAGAGGCTTCCCACTTAGATGCTTTCAGCGGTTATCCCTTCCGTACTTAGCTACCCAGCTATGCTCCTGGCGGAACAACTGGAACACCAGCGGTACGTCCACTCCGGTCCTCTCGTACTAAGAGCAGCTCTCATCAATATTCCAACGCCCACATCAGATAGGGACCGAACTGTCTCACGACGTTCTGAACCCAGCTCGCGTACCGCTTTAATTGGCGAACAGCCAAACCCTTGGAACCGACTCCAGCTCCAGGATGCGATGAGCCGACATCGAGGTGCCAAACCTTGCCGTCGATGTGATCTCTTGGGCAAGATAAGCCTGTTATCCCCAGGGTAACTTTTATCCGTTGAGCGACTGCCGTTCCATGACGTACAGCCGGATCACTAAGTCCTGCTTTCGCACCTGCTCGACTTGTAGGTCTCGCAGTCAAGCACACTTCTACCTTTGCGCTCTACATATGGTTTCTGACCATATTGAGTGTACCTTTGAACGCCTCCGTTACCTTTTAGGAGGCGACCGCCCCAGTCAAACTACCCACCACGCACTGTCCCCCCACCGGATAACGGCGGCAGGTTAGAAACTCAACATACCAAGGGTGGTATTTCAACGGCGACTCCCTTAAGGCTAGCGCCTTAAGATCAACGTCTCCCACCTATCCTACACATGTTAGGCCAAGTTCCAATACGAAGTTGTAGTAAAGCTCCATGGGGTCTTTTCGTCTTGATGCGGGTACCCAGCGTTTTCACTGGGACCATAATTTCACCGAGTCTAGTGTTGAGACAGTTGAGAGATCATTGCGCCTTTCGTGCAGGTCAGTATTTAGCCGACAAGGAATTTCGCTACCTTAGGACCGTTATAGTTACGGCCGCCGTTCACCCGGGCTTCATTTCAACGCTTCGCATAAGCTAACGCATCCACTTAACCTTCGGGCACTGGGCAGGCTTCGCCCCCTATACATCACCTTACGGTTTAGCAGAGAGCTGTGTTTTTGATAAACAGTTGCCCCTCACAATTTACTGTGGCCAACTCAAAGTTGGCACCCCTTCTCGCGAACTTACGGGGTCATTTTGCAGAGTTCCTTAACACTAGTTTTCTCGCTCGCCTTAGAATACTCATCTTGGGAACGTGTGTCCGTTCTCGGTACAGGTGACCGTTATTTTAAACGTTTAGAAGCTTTTCTTGGAAGCATGAAATCACATAATTCGCTCAAATGAGCTATGCATCATACATCCCGGTTATAGAGTGCGCATTTAACTACACTCACCAGTTTGCATTTACCCCCAAATCCAATAATGGGTAATGTTATCCTTCTCCGTCACTCCATCACTAATAACAGCCAGTACAGGAATATTAACCTGTTATCCATCGAATACGCCTTTCGGCCTCTCCTTAGGTCCTGACTAACCCTGGGTGGACGAACCTTCCCCAGGAAACCTTTCCCAATAGGCGTTGAGGATTCTCACCTCAAATCGTTACTCATACCGGCATTCTCACTTCTTAGCGCTCCACCAGTCCTTACGGTCTGACTTCACCGCCCTAAGAACGCTCCTCTAACGTACTTTCGTACCCGTGGCTTCGGTATTGTGTTTTACTCCCGTTACATTATTGGCGCAAGATCTCTTGACTAGTGAGCTATTACGCACTCTTTAAAGGATGGCTGCTTCTAAGCCAACCTCCTAGTTGTTTATGAAATCTCACAACCTTTCTGACTTAACACAATTTTGGGACCTTAGCCGACGATCTGGGTTGTTGCCCTCGCGAGCCGGGACGTTAGCACCCCGGTTCCGACTGCATGACAATACACAATGGTATTCGGAGTTTGATTATAGTCAGTACCGCTAGGCGCGGCCATTCCATATTCAGTGCTCTACCACCAAAGTTTAACATCACACGCTAGCCCTAAAGCTATTTCGAGGAGAACCAGCTATCTCCAAGTTCGATTGGAATTTCTCCACTATTCACAAGTCATCCGGGCACTTTTCAGCGTACTACGGTTCGGCCCTCCACTTGGGGTTAGCCAAGCTTCAGCCTGCTCATGAATAGATCACATGGTTTCGGGTATATGACAACATACTAAACGCCCTATTAAGACTCGATTTCTCTGCGGCTCCGCTTTTATCCACTTAACCTCGCATGTTATCATAACTCGCCGGTCCATACTGCAAGATGTACGCCATCACCCTTTAATGGGCTCTGACTAATTGTAAGTAAGTGGTTTCAGAATCTATTTCACTCCCCTCCCGGGGTTCTTTTCACCTTTCCCTCACGGTACTAGTTCACTATCGGTGTCTGGTTAGTATTTAGCCTTACCGGATGGTCCCGGCAGATTCAGACAGGGTTTCACGTGCCCCGCCCTACTCAGGATACTATCAGAAGTCTTTACCATTTCGCTTACGGGAGTATCACCCTCTTTGCTTAGCTTTCCCACGCTATTCTGCTATGATAAAGATTTGTAACTTCATATAGATAGTCCTACAACCCCGACTAATGTCGGTTTGGGCTCTTCCACGTTCGCTCGCCGCTACTAATGGAATCATTATTTATTTTCTCTTCCTGTTGCTACTAAGATGTTTCAGTTCACAACGTGTCTCGTCTGTATAACTATTTTATTCATTATACAGCAACTAGAAATTACTCTAGCTAGGTTTCCCCATTCGGAAATCCCCGTATCGTAGCTCATATCCAGCTCCACGAGGTTTATCGCAGGTAATCACGTCCTTCATCGACTTCCAGACCCAAGGCATCCACCACAAACTCTTACTTATTTAAAAGTTGTAACAATATTTACCTATTTGTTTGATGTATTCAAAGACATTTCAATAAATTATTATTTTTAGAATAATAATTAACTCGGTATCACAAAACAAATTGACTAATTTATTTTTTGATGTCGTTGTTATATTAATTTAATATCTTTACTTTACTATTCAGTTTTCAAAGAACAAAGAGAGAAAGTTCTCTCAAAACTAGATATATGACATGACCTATTATTTGTCGTTAATATTTAATAATTTTTGTTGTATTTTTCAGCACTAAACTGAAAGGTGTACTCCGTAGAAAGGAGGTAATCCATCCCCACGTTCTCGTAGGGATACCTTGTTACGACTTCACCCCAGTCACCAGTCCTGCCTTAGGCAGTTGTCTCCGTAGTTAACAAAACCGACTTCGGGCATTACCAGCTCCCATGGTGTGACGGGCGGTGTGTACAAGACCCGAGAACGTATTCACCATAGCGTAGCTGATCTACGATTACTAGCGATTCCGACTTCATGTAGTCGAGTTGCAGACTACAATCCGAACTGAGAATGGTTTTTTGAGATTTGCTCCACGTCGCCGTATTGCGTCTCTTTGTACCATCCATTGTAGCACGTGTGTTGCCCCACTCGTAAGAGGCATGATGATTTGACGTCGTCCCCACCTTCCTCCCGGTTACCCGGGCAGTCTCCCTAGAACGTTTAACTAAGGACAAGGGTTGCGCTCGTTGCAGGACTTAACCGAACATCTCACGACACGAGCTGACGACAACCATGCACCATCTGTCATTCTGTTAACCTCCACTATATCTCTATAGCTTTGCAGAAGATGTCAAGAGTGGGTAAGGTTCTACGCGTATCTTCAAATTAAACCACATGCTCCACCGCTTGTGCGGATCCCCGTCAATTCCTTTAAGTTTCACTCTTGCGAGCATACTACTCAGGCGGATGATTTAATGCGTTAGCTGCGCCGATGAGTTCCCCATCAGCTAATCATCATCGTTTACGGCGTGGACTACCAGGGTATCTAATCCTGTTTGCTCCCCACGCTTTCGTCTCTCAGTGTCAATATGTGTCCAGTTAGCTGCCTTCGCCATGTTGATGTTCTTCCTTATATCTACGCATTCCACCGCTTCACAAGGAATTCCGCTAACCTCTACACAATTCTAGTTTGCCAGTATCCAATGCAATTTGGGGTTGAGCCCCAAGTTTTCACACCAGACTTAACAAACAACCTACAGACGCTTTACGCCCAATAATTCCGGATAACGCTTGCAACCTATGTATTACCGCGGCTGCTGGCACATAGTTAGCCGTTGCTTTCTGATAAGGTACCGTCAAGGTCAAGGCATTTCCTCCTCGACTTTTTCTTCCCTTATAACAGCAGTTTACAACCCGAAGGCCTTCATCCTGCACGCTGTGTCGCTCCATCAGGCTTTCGCCCATTGTGGAAAATTCCCTACTGCTGCCTCCCGTAGGAGTCTGGGCCGTATCTCAGTCCCAGTGTGGCGGATCAGTCTCTCAACCCCGCTAAACATCATCGCCTTGGTGAGCCATTACCTCACCAACTAGCTAATGTTACGCACCCCGATCCCCTTGTGAAGCTTTAAAGGCTCCTTTTATAAATACCTCATGCGAGATATTTAAGTATCCGGTATTAGCGCTAATTTCTCAGCGTTATCCCAATCAAGGGGGCACGTTAAGTACGTGTTACTCACCCATTCGCCGCTAAGTTCCGAAGAACTCCGCTCGACATGCATGTATTAGGCACACAGCCAGCGTTCATCCTGAGCCAGGATCAAACTCTCGAAAAAATTGACTGTCATGTACATTGTATATATCTAGTTTTCAAAGAACTTTTTAATTCGCAAATGTTGCTAAATTATTATAGCATAAACATTTTAATTTAAAAAACATTTTTTTGAAAAATTTTTTAAATTTCAGAGTTGCAAAAATTTTATAAGAAAACTCCTAAAAAAGGAGTTTCATTAT